>JAUTXM010000380.1 GCA_030838025.1 Acidimicrobiaceae bacterium | reverse complement strand
GAAACCGATCAACGTCAACCCCATCTCCCTTGCCAGATCCACGGCGAGTGACGACGGCGCCGATACCGCGGCCAGCGCGGGGATCCCGGCCATCACCGCCTTCTGCACCAGTTCGAACGAAGCCCGGCCACTCACCATCAGCGTGGTGCCGCTCAACGGCAGACGGCCAGCACCGAGCGCCCAGCCGATGACCTTGTCCACCGCGTTGTGCCTGCCGATGTCTTCGCGCACGCACCACGAGTCCCCGTTCGCGTCGAACAGTGCGGCAGCGTGTAGCCCGCCCGTCCGGTCGAAGACCCGCTGAGCCTCCCTCAGTTTGTCCGGAAGGGTCGCGATCGTTGCGGGGCTCAGGCGCACGGGATCACGATCGACGTGCCACCTGCTAATGGTGCGCACCGCATCGAGGCTGGCCTTGCCGCACAAGCCACACGATGACGTCGTGTAGAAGTTGCGCTCCACCGACGGGTCGGGGAGGGGAACACCCTCGGCGAGGACCACGTCGAGCACGTTGTACGTATTGGCGCCGTCGGCGATCGCTCCGGCGCAGTACCGAATTGCGGCGATGTCCGAGCCGGCCGTCACCACGCCCTCGCTGACCAGAAAACCGCGGGCGAGGTCGAAGTCGTCGCCAGGGGTCCGCATCGTCACCGAGAGCGGGCGGCCGGCCACCCGGATCTCCAGGGGTTCCTCCGCGGCAAGGGTGTCCGGGCGGGCCGTCGCCACTCCGTCGACCATCCGCAGAACCCGATATCTGCTGGTCACGCGTCCCACGGCACACTCCTCAGTGTATGTTGTACGCAGTATACCGCCAAGGCGAGCACTGATGCGGGTTTCGTGGCTGGAGGTACGGGGTCTCGCCGTGCTCCCACCGGATCGGCCGGGCGGCCAGGCCGAGCTGTTGTCGCCCGCCAGCTGAATGTCGCCATCAAGGCGCCTGAATCCGGCTTGGCGTCAACAGAGTTCGTGAAGTTCACCCGTCGTCTCGTCAAAGCAGAATCCGCGGATGCCGTTGGTGTGGCGCAGGACCGGGGTGCTCCGCAGGCGCGCCACCCCCCGGCGCGCCTCTGCCGTCACGTCGCACAAGGTTGCTGCGGGCCACGCCGCCCGGACGCCGACGTCAGCCTGGACCGCGGAAGTCAGTTGTTCGTCGGTGATGTCGCGAAGCCCACAGGCGGCGTGCGTGATGACCATGACATCGGTGGTCTCGAACAGGCGTTGACTGATGGCGAGGGATCGGATGACATCGTCGGTCACCACACCGCCGGCGTTGCGCAGGATGTGTGCGTCGCATTCGTTCAGCCCGAGCAGCGCGTAGACATTGAATCGGGCGTCCATGCAGGTCACTACGACCGCACCGGTCCTCTTCTTGGGCCCTCCGGACTGGAGCTGGGCCTGGTAGCGGCCGGCATTGGCCAGTAGCACATTTGTCCTCGCGGAGAACGCGTGAGCCATGGCTTCAGCCTGCCGTCATCGTGGCGCGGCAACGGCCAAGCGGGGCCCGCGGCATCGGTTTTCGATTCGGTTCCGCGGCAAGTCCGGATGCCTGGTCCGGCGAAATGACATTCGGGCGCTTGCGGATTCTCGGCCGTGAGTTGGTGGATCTCGAGGCCGTATACCTGACATGTGAATGCATTTGCTGACGTCTCCTCTCGACGTGGTCGGCCGAAGTTCTTCGCGAAAACTCGTCGTGAACCCTCGACAAGCGTTGTTACGTAGGACACACTGTGATCAGACTATTGCCTACCTCATACGGTATGCAATGTTGTGACCGAGTTTCTCACCCACCGGCCCCTGGGGTCGCGCAGAACCGATCACGTCGGAGTACGCAGCCCCGCCAGGGAGATCAAGGGAGTTCAGACCATGGTTTACGTCCCGGCCGTTGTGGATCCCGAATCGGGTCTCGCCAGTCGACATCGTCCATTCGCCGGTGCCCGGTGAGCACACCGACGAGGTCTTGGTCAGTGCCTCGGGGACGACGGGCACGCCAAACAGTCGGTCGGGCGCCACCCGGTCCCTGGCAACAGACCTTCCCTCAACCTCCAAAGATCGCTACAAAGAAGGGCGACGATGTCTTCAACAATGACCAGTGGTCGTGAGATCACCGACGCGAACGGCCGCGTCTACCGCGTCGGGGAGACCGACCGCGAACTCCTCGGCAGATCCCGGGCCTGGATGGTGTGGCTGCCGTGGGCCGCCATGATGGCGATCAGTGTCTACGAGTACGGCTACGGTGCCGCCGCGAAGTCCCTGCGCGATGCGCACGGCTGGACCATGTCCGAGACGTTCTGGCTTCTCTCCATCTGGGCCTTCTTCCAGGCACTCGTCGCGTTTCCCGCCGGAAAGCTCCGGGAGAAGGGCATCGTCTCTGCCAGGGCTGCGATGTTGGTCGGCGCGGTTCTGTCGGCGATCGGCTTCATCAGCATCGCCAACAGCGGCAACCTGGTCATCGCCTACCTCGGCTTCGCCGTATGCGGCGGCATCGGTGCGGGCCTGGTCTACGCGACGTGTATCAATCTCGTCGGCAAGTGGTACCCGGAGCGACGGGGCGGCAAGACGGGGTTCGTCAACGGCGGATTCGCTTACGGCGCTGTCCCGTTCATCTTCATCTTCAGCTACGCCCTGCATCCGAACACCTATGTCTGGGTGCTCGACCTGGTAGGCGTGTACATGCTGGTGGTCGTCGCCGTGTGCGGAATGCTCTTCCGGGACCCGCCAAAGAACTGGTGGCCGGCAGACGTCGACCCGGTGCAGTGGGCGAACAGCAAGGGCGGCGCGGAGAGCCTGCGGAAGAACCCACCTGCCGTCCGGCAGTACACCCCGATGGAGGCGATCAAGACCGGCATGCTGCCGCTCATGTGGCTGTCGCTGGGAATCAGTGCAGGCGTCTCGCTGTTCGGGATCAGCTACATGGTGCCGTTCGCCAAGGACCTCGGCTTCGGCCCGTTGATCGCAGCGTCGTCCGCGGGTGTGCTTTCGATCGTCAACGGCACCGGTCGCACGCTGACCGGCTACGTGTCGGATCGGCTTGGGCGCAAGCTGACCCTGCTCATCGTCCTGCTGGTATCGGCCGTGGCACTGGTCGGTCTGCTCTACTCAGGAAAGGCCGAGAACGAGGTCGCGTTCCTCTTCTTCGCCTTCCTGGTGGGATTCGGCGGTGGTGCGTTCTACCCGATGTTCGCCAGCCTGACACCGGATTACTTCGGCGAGAACAACAATGCGAGCAACTACGGCCTCATCTACAGCAGCAAGCTGCTCGGTTCGGTCGTGGGAATCGGCGTCGGCGCCAGCGTCATTGACGCCTGGGGTTATGCCGGTGCCTACGGGATCGCCGCGGCGAGCGCGCTCGTCTCGGCCGGGATCGCCGTCTTCCTGCGACAGCCCGGTCGACGGACGACGGCCGAGCCTCGGGTAGCCGCCACAGGGACCACGGAGATGTCGTCGTTGGAG
>JAUTXM010000325.1 GCA_030838025.1 Acidimicrobiaceae bacterium | reverse complement strand
CCATTCCCACCTTCTCGCCGCCCTCGGTTCGTTCCCTGCCCGGGGACTGGTCGAGCGGGGGTTGAAGGCAGGGGTGATCGAGAAGGGTCGCTTCGCCCCGACCGAGGAGGGAACCCCGCAAGGCGGGTTATGTTCAGCTGAACATAAGCCGCCTAATGAGCAGTGCCGGGTTATGCGCAGCGCTGGTCTGCCGGGCTTGGTGGGGGCCGCCTCGGCGTTGAGCGCTGCGCATAAGCCTGGGTGGCGGGCTCAGAGGTTGGTGAGCCAGTCGAGCAGTCCTTGGTCTTGGTTCCATTCGGGCAGGTCGTCGGTGACTATGTCGGGGTAGGCACCTTCGAGGGCTCTGCGTTTCGCTTCGGTCGAGGCGCGGGCGTAGATGTCGGTGGTGGACAGGTCGACGTGGCCGAGGATGTCGCGGATGTAGGGCAACGGGACCCGCGCCTCGTAGAGGTGCATTGCTTTGCTGTGACGTAGGGCGTGGGGGCTGATGTCGACGTCGGTCAGGGGCGGGTTGTTTGTCTGGGTCTGGTATTTCCGGATGATCCAGGCGACGCCGCCGCGGCTGAGTTTTCGGCGGTGCTGGTTGAAGAACACCGGGTGGTCGTCTTGGCCGGGTTTGTCCAGGCGACGTTCGGCGAGGTAGGCGGCCAGGAGCGCAGCGGTGTTGTCCATCAGGGGGACGTGTCGGGTTTTGGCGCCTTTGCCGGTCAAGGCGACCATGGCCGGGTGTTGGAGGCGGATGTCGCCGACGGTGAGGTCGGCGAGCTCTTGGACCCTGGCTGCGGTGTCGTAGAGGGTGGCGAGCAGGGTGGCATCGCGTCGGCCCTGACGGGTGGACCGGTCGGGCTGGGCGAGCAGGCTGCGGGTCTGCTCGACGGTCAAGTGGTTGACGGGCGGGCGCCCATGTTTCTTGGCGGGGATGGCGAGGATTTCTTGACAGGAGGCCATCCGGCCCGGGTCCTGGTATTGCAGCCACGCGTGGAATGAGCTGATCGCTGCGAGGCGCTGGTTGCGGGTTGAAATGCTGTTGTGCCGGCTGGTCTCGAGCCAGTCGAGGAACCCGGCGATGGCGGCGGCGTCGACAAGGTCAAGGGTGAGTTTGCCTGCCGGGATGGATCTTTCGTCGCGGAAGTAGACGATCAAGAGTTTGAAGGTGTCGCGGTAGGACGCGATCGTGTTGGCCGAGCAGCCGCGCAGGCCGGCCAGGTGGGTGGTGAGGAAGCGGCGCAGGTAGAGGGCGACGTCAGTCGTCATGGCGCGACCCTGGGGTGATGGGTGCCACGATGTCGCCGGTGGCCTGTTGGACTCGGGCGGTGATGTCGGGGTAGGACTCGGCGGTCAGCCTGAGGTAGTAGGCGGTGTCACCGATCGACGAATGGCCCATGTAGGTTTGCAGGACCGCCAGCAGCGCGCCGACGTCTCGGCCTTGCGCGAACCAAAGACGCAGGTTGTTGACCGCGAAGGTGTGGCGCAGATCATGCACGCGTGGGCCGCGGCCTCTGCCGCCATGGGGGATGCGGGCCTGCCACAGGAACCGGCGGAAGTTCTTGTCGATGTTCCCCACCGTCAACGCCAGACCGGCGCGGCCGGGGAAGAACCAGTCCCGGCCGGGCCGGTCGACTTGCGCGTGGTAGTCGGCGAGGCGGGCACGCAGCTGCTCGGAGACGGGCACTTGGCGGTCTTTGCCGCCTTTGGCGTCGCGGATCTGGAGGATTCCGGCGTCGGCGTCGACATCGTCGGGGCGCAGCAGGCGGGCTTCGGAGCAGCGCAGACCGCAGGCGTAGATCGTCCTGAACAGCACCGGCATGACCAGGTGGCGGAACGGGACCTCGGAGCAGTAGTGGCAGCGGTCGGTTCGGGCGAAGATCGCCGCCAGCTCCTCGTCGGTGTAGATGTGGGGGACGTAGCGGGCTGGCCTGGCCAGCACGGCGCCGGGCAGGATGTAGGCGTCGACGCCTCGACGGCCCAGCCAACGGGCCAACTCCCTGACCGGCGACACCAGGTTTTCCACCGTCGCCGGTTTGGCTCCCCGCCGCCGGGCCGAGCCGACCCACGCCTCGACGCAGGCTTGGGTGACGGTGTTCAGCCCGGGGAACTCGCGGCGGCAGAACTCCTCGAAGCGGGCCAGGACCAGCTCCTCGGAGCGGTACTTGTAGCCGACGGCACGTTTTGGGCGACGAGCGCCGTGATGGCGTCGGCCAGGTCGATTTCGGCGGTCATCGTCACGGCGGCGGTCATGGTGACGTCTCCGTCGTCGGCCCGTCGGGGTCCAGGGCGCAGTTGGCCAGGAGGCCGAGCGACGACTTCAGGTACACGCCGGTCGACTCGACGGACTGGTGGCCGAGGATGTCCGCGATCTGCTCGACCGGCGTGCCGTCCTCCATCAGCCGGGTCGCCAACGTGTGCCTGAGCGAGTGCATGCCGTGGCGGCGTTGTTCGCGCAGCGGGACGTGGGCCGCCCGGGCATGCTTCACCAGGACCTGGTGCAGGTGGTCTTGGTCGGAGAACGGGCCTATCGGAGCGGTGTGCCGGAGGAACACCTGCGGGCAGTCGCTGGCCGGGCGGCCGCTGCGGAGATAGTCGATGACCGCCCAGCCGACATCTTTCAACAACGGCAACCACAGCTGGTGGCCGGTCTTGGCCTGGACGACCGAAAGCCGGTTGCCCGGCCAGTCGAAATCGGAGAGCTCCAGCCGTTTGACGTCGATACTGCGCAACCCGAGCCTGGTGACCAGCAAAATGATCGCGTAGTCACGCTTCCCGCACGGGTTGCCCCGGTCGACCGCCTCCAACAACTTGGACACATCTGCGGGGTCCCACACCGACGGGACCCTCGTCTGCCTACGGGACTTCACAGGCGGCACCGCGTCCACGACGGCCACCTCGACGAGCCCATCGTCGGACGCGAACCTGAGGAAGGAACGCACGGCGCACAATTTCTGCTCGACGGTCTTGAACTGGTAACCGGCCAACGCGGCGACGAACGCCTCGACCGCCCTGGCATCACAGGCGGCCATCCCACCCCGGGTGTCCAACAACGCCACGAAATCCCCTGCCACCGACCCATAGGTACGCACCGTCGACACCGAGCGGCCCGCGGCCCGTAGGGATCCCTCGAAGCGGGCGACGGTCTGCGCCCCATCGTCGGTCAGCTTGCTGATGGCGCGGGAGTAGCGGCGCAGCACCGCACCATGCACCACGTAATCGCCCAGCATCTGGGCGACCCTGAACAAGTAGACGTCGCTCGGCTTCAGCGTGCCGGCGTGCTCCTTGTCGAAGAAGCCGCAGGCCTCGTCGACCCAGGCCATGGCCAGATCCAGCGAGAACTCTTCCACGCCACGGGCCGCGAAGAACTTCTCCAGGCGACGCCAGCAGCCCCGATACCAGACCATCGTCGAGTCCTTGTAGCCGAGGCGCACCAACTCGTCGTCCAAGCCGGACACCACCGCAGACAAAGCCACCATCACAACCGACCTCCAATCACGAAGGCCCGGCAAGATGCCGGGTCACGCGATCAGAGTCACCCCAGGATTATGCGCAGCGCTCGACGCCGAGGCGGCCCCCACCAAGCCCGGCACACCAGCGCTGCGCATAATCCGGCACTGCTCATTAGGAGGGATTCTCTCACCGCTTTTGGCCAATGTCGCCTTGTCGGTGCTGGACGAGCATTTCGCACGCAAGTGGGAAGCGCTCGGCTCGCCATCGTCACGTGCCAGACGCCGACGTTCCGGAGTTCCGGCCATGCGAATCATCCGCTACGCGGATGATTTCTTGGTCATGATCAACGGGCAACGCGCCGACGCCGAAGCGCTTTGGGGCGAAGTTGGATCGGTGCTCGCTCCAATGGGTTTACGCCTGTCGGAGGAGAAGACGAGGGTCTGCCACATAGATGAGGGGTTCGACTTTCTCGGGTGGCGCATCCAACGTCGTGCCTGGCGGAGCCGGACCGGCAAGAAAGTAGTCTACACCTGGCCGTCGAAGAAGGCTTTGGCCTCGGTGACGGACAAGGTGCGGGCGTTGACTCGCAGAGCGAAACATCGAACGCTCGCCGATCTGCTGCGCCGGTTGAACCCGGTGCTGCGGGGATGGTGCGCCTATTTCCGCCACGGCGTGTCCAAACGGACCTTCAGTTACCTGGGCTACTACGTCTTCCGACGGATCTGGGGCTGGCTCCGCAAACGACACTCGAAGCTGAATAGGTCCACCCTGGTGCGCCGCCATCTCCCCAACTGGGAAATATGCGACGACCGGGGTTGAGTTGTTCCGGCCACAAGCGATGGCGGTCGAACGCTACCGCTACCGGGGCACCAAGATCCCTACACCATGGGCGAGTCTGACCGCAGGATCGGTCACACCAGTGGCGTGAACACGTGGAGAGCCG
>JAUTXM010000320.1 GCA_030838025.1 Acidimicrobiaceae bacterium | reverse complement strand
CGATGGGTACTCCCAGCGAGGCCAGGGCAGCGGCGTCCCAGTCGCCACCATCGAGGCCCGCCGAGCCCGAGGCCAGGACGGTGGTGATGACGGCGTCGGGCCGGTGTTCGGCGAGGAGGTCGATGGCTGGGATGCGACCGCCCTCGGCCGGGCGCAGGGAGTAGCACCACACGGCCACGGCCCGGGCGCCACGGGCCTCGATGGCGTCGCATAGGGCGTCGACGAAGGAGGTGTTCCCGGCGATGAGATGGGCCCGGTAGAAGACGACCGCGATCGAGGGCCCACTGCCGGTCGGCGTGGTGCGATAGACGCCGGTGGCGGCGACCTCGACCGGCGAGTCGAAGCCGAAGCCGTGGTACAGGACCGTGTCGGCCACGAAGCGCAGCAGATGCTCGGTGTTGGCCAGGCCGCCATGGACCAGATACTCGAAGGCCTGGGCCACCGTGGCGCTGGGGACCGTCGACCGCGCCGTCAACTCGGCGTCGGGCGACGCCTCGCCCCCGAAGGCCAGCAACGGGATGTCCTGATCGACGCAGCGGCGGCGCAGCTCGTCAAACGGCTCCTGCCACGCTCGTCGCCCACCGAGGAGACGGACCAAGACCACCCCGACGCCCGAGAGATCGGGCACGTCCTGGCGATCAGGGTTGGCAGCCCGGACCGGCGGAAACCCAACGGGTAGGGCTTCGAGGACCGACCGCAACGCCAGGATCTCGGTGTCGGCATTGGTCAGGACAAGGATCACGTGAGCAGCGCCTCCACGGCGTCGAGGTCGAGATGGGCCTCCAGCAGGTCGGCCAGCCGGTCGATCTGGGACTCCCGGGCGGCGGCGAACGACACGACCGACCCGCGCCATCGCTTCCCTCTGCGGGCCGCCACCTCCTCGAGGAACGCCGTGCGGAACCCGTCCTCCTCGAACAACCCGTGCAGCGTGGTGCCCTTCACGGCGCCGTGGCATGCAGTGGAGCCGTCCGGCCCGTTGCCGTAGGCATCGTCGAGGGTGAACCACGGGTCGGTTGCGGTCGTGCGGCCGTGGTGAATCTGATAGCCGGTGACGCGGTGCTGGCCCGCCCGGCCCCGGCGCTGGCGGGTGACCTTGGTGGGTTCGAACACGGTGACCGCGGGAAGCCAGCCCAGGGCTTCGACCGGTCCGGGGCGGCCCGACTCGACGGGGTCGGTGATGGTGCGCCCCAGCATCTGGTAGCCGCCGCAGATCCCGAGCACGGTGGCGTTGCGGTCGACTGCCGTGCTGATGGCGCCCGGGAAACCCCGGCCCCGGAGCCATTCGAGGTCGGCCACTGTTGCCTTGGTCCCCGGGAGGATGACCAGGTCGGGATCGCCGAGTGCAGCCGGGGTCTCGACCAGGCGGACGGTGAGGCCGGGTTCGATCGCCAGGGCGTCGAGATCGGTGAAATTGGCGATCCGGGGAAAGCGGATGGCGGCGACGTCCAACTCGCCCTGCTCGGGTGTGGGTGCGGTGGCGGGGCGTGGACGGCGGCCACTGAGCGCCAACGAATCCTCGGCGTCGAGGGCCACGTCGTGCAGGTAGGGCAGGACCCCGAGGGTGGGCACGCCCGTGCGCCGGTGCAGCTCGGCGGGGCCGTCGCCGAGCAGCGCCGGGTCGCCTCGGAACTTGTTGATGACGAAACCCTTCACGAGGTGCCGGTACCGGTCGGGGAGCAGGGCGACGGTGCCGTACAGGGCGGCGAACACCCCGCCCCGGTCGATGTCGCCCACCACCACGGCAGGAAATCCGGCCGCCTCGGCTACCCGGAGGTTGACGATGTCGTGGTCGAGCAGATTGATCTCGGCCGGGCTGCCGGCCCCTTCGCAGATGACGACGTCGAAGCGCTGCCGGAGGTCGTCGAGGGCGTCGACGACGATCCCAAAGAGGCGAGGCTTGGCCTCGTGGTAGGCCGCGGCATCGAGGTGGGCCCAGGGCCGGCCCAGGACGACCACCTGGCTGGTGCGTTCGCCGGTCGGCTTCAGGAGGATGGGGTTCATCGCCACCTCTGGCGTGACTCGGGCGGCCAGCGCCTGGATCCCTTGCGCCCGCCCGATCTCGTGGCCCGAGGGGGTGACGTAGGAGTTGAGGGCCATGTTCTGGGCCTTGAAGGGAGCCACCTTGATCCCCCGCCGGGCGAGGAGCCGGCAGAGGCCGGTGACGACGGTCGACTTGCCGGCGTCGCTGCTGGTCCCGCAGATCATCAGTCCTGGCATCGGGCGAGCGCCTCCCCCAGGCGGTCGAGACCGTCCTCGGTCGGGACCGCGATGCGTACGGTGCCGGGAAGGCCGAAGCTGGTGCAGTCCCGGACTAGAACGGCCTGGCGGGCCAGTTCACGGCGGAGGTGCGGGCCCACGACGAGAACCCAGTTGGCGTCCGACGGCGCGGTGACCAGGCCGTGTTGATGCAGCACGCTCACCAGTTGCTCGCGGAGCCGGGCCGTCTCTTTGGACCACGTTGCCAGGTCCACGGTCGCGAGGAGCTCGGGTAGGGCGGCGCAGGCCAGGCCGTTGACCGACCAGCGAGGCTGGCGCTGGGCCAGCCGGCTGATGAACGCAGGGGCGGCCACGACGTA
>JAUTXM010000314.1 GCA_030838025.1 Acidimicrobiaceae bacterium | reverse complement strand
TCTGGCCCCGGCGATCGCGGCCGGGTTGGCCCCGGGCGGGCCGGCGGTGTCGGGACCGGAGTGGTCGGCGCTGGTGGAGGGCTGGTTCCCCGAGCTGGTGGACCGGACCGCCCGCCAGACGTCGTGGCCGGAGATCGAGGCTCATCGGGAGGCGATCAAGGTGTGGTTGGGGAAGGTGACGGTCTCCACGATCCATCAGCGGCTGCGTGACGACCACGGCCTGTCGGTGTCGGAGTCGTCGCTGCGCAGGTTCATCTGGGCGAACTTCGCTGAGGAGGCGGCGAGGGCGTCGGTGGTGGTGTTGCGGGACACCCCGCCGCCCGGCGACGAGGCTCAGGTGGATTATGGTCTGTTGGGCCGCTGGGCGGACCCGGTGTCGGGGCGGGTGCGACGGGTGTGGGGTTTCATCATCGTGTTGAGCTGCTCGCGGTTGCTGTTCCTGCGGCCGGTGCTGTCGATGGTCCTCGGGTCGTGGGTCGAGGCGCACGTGCTGGCCATGGAGTTCTTTGGGGGCTGCGTCCGCCGGGTCGTGCCCGACAATTTGAAGACCGGCGTCATTAAAGCGGACCTGTATGACCCGCTGATTAACAAGGCGTTCGGGGAATTCGCGACCCATTACGGGACCCTGATAGACCCCGCGAGGGCGTTGAAGCCAAGGGACAAGGCCACCGTCGAAAGGCATGTGCCGTATTGCCGGGACTCGTTCTTCGCCGGGCGTTCCGCCGAGTTCGCCACGTTGGCGGCCATGCAGGACGACGCGGTTCGGTGGTCGCGTGAGGTCGCCAACCAGCGGCCCTGCCGGCCGTTGGGCCGGGTCGCACCGCAGGTGGTTTTCGACGCCGAGGAGGCACAGGCGTTGATCGCGCTGCCCCGTGAGCCGTTCGAGTTGGCCGCCTGGTCGACGCCGAAGGTGAACGCGGATATCCACATCAAGGTCTGAAAAGCGCTCTACTCGGTGCCGTGGGCCCATATCGGCCGGACCGTCGACGCTCGGCTGGGGACCCACACTGTGGAGGTGTTCCTCGACGCCAAGTTGATCAAGACCCATGTGCGTATCGAGCGGGGCCGCCAGACCGACTACGCCGATTACCCGTCGGAGAAGATCGCGTTCTTCATGGCCACCCCGGCGTGGTGCCGCCGCCAGGCGGCCGAGCTGGGCGACTCGGTCGCCGAGGTCGTCGCGGTGATCATGCAGGTCAACGCCTTGTATCGCCTCCGCCAAGCCCAAGGTGTGGTCCATCTGGCCGACAAGTACGGCGCCGAGCGGCTCGACGCCGCCTGCCGCCGGGCCATCGGTGTCGGCGACCCGACGTATCGGACCGTGAAGGGGATCCTGGTGGCGGGAACCGAGCAAGACGGCGACGACCGCCCCGAGACGCCCCCGGCGGCGCCCGCCCATCTCCACGGCCCGCAACGCCTCTTCAACACCGCCGCCGGCGAAGTGGCCGGGGAGGCGTCGTGAAGACCCACCTGTTGGAGGACAGCCTGCGCCAGCTGAAGCTGTTCGGGATGCTCGACACCCTCGAGGCCCGCCTCGCCCAAGCCAACGGCGGGCAGCTCGGACATGTCGAGCTGCTCCAGTTGCTCTGCCAGGACGAGGCCACCCGCCGGGACGCGGCCGGCTTGGACCGCCGCCTGAAAGCCGCCCATTTCGAGCAGAGCTCGACGGTGGAGGACTTCGATTTCTCGTTCAACCCGAAGATCCCCGCGGCGGTGATCCGCGACCTCGCCACGCTGCGGTTCGTCGACGCCGGCGAGTCGATCATCCTTCACGGCCCCGTCGGAGTCGGGAAGTCAATGATCGCCCAGGCCCTCGGCCATCAGGCCTGCCGGCGGGGCCACAGCGTCGCGTTCACGAAAACATCCCGGCTCCTCGCCGACCTGGCCGGCGGGCACGCCGACCGAAGCTGGCACAGCCGACTGGCCCGCTGGTCGCGGCCCACCATGCTGATCCTGGACGACTTCGCGATGCGCGACTTCACTCTCGCCCAGGCCGACGACCTTTACGAGCTCATCACCGAACGAGGCGCCAAACCGGCGATCTTCACCGCCAACCGGCAAGCGTCGGACTGGTACTCGCTGTTCCCGAACCCGGTCGTGGCCGAATCCATCCTGGACCGCATCGTCAACTCGGCGCACCACATCCACATGGACGGCCGGTCCTACCGACCCAACAACCGCCCCGGCGCCAAGGCGCCCCGACCGACATGACCGGCCCGCTCTGCGCCACCCCGGGCTGTCCCAATCCCGTCGCCGCCCGCCGGGGAACAACCGGCCGCCCGCCCATCTACTGCTCAAAGGCCTGCCGTCTCGCGCTGCGCGTCACACGCCGGCAGGCCGAGCCCGAAGCGATCACCGCCCAACCCGCCGAGACCACCGGAAGCGGCCACGACGAGATCACCGTCGAGATCGGCCATGAACCCGACGACCCGACCCCCAATGCGGTCCTGGACCGTCACCATCCGCCGGGGACCCCACGCCGTGACCGTCGGTCACGGCCTCGGGCGCTTCGCCGCCACGGCCCTCACCGAGGACCTGCGACGACTACTCCACAACCCCACCAACCAACAAGGAGGACACATCGACTAGAAAGATGCACGCCCAGCGAGGGAATTCCGTGACGGAACCGCCAGGGACTTACGTGACGGTAGACAGTGGATCGCTCAGCGGCTTCAGGAGGACTGGCCGGAGGTTGCGCGGCGGCTCTCATTCGAGCAGACGGGCAGCGAAACCGGATGGTGGCCGAACTTGCAACGACCTCGGATCTACGCCGACTTTAACAACAGG
>JAUTXM010000294.1 GCA_030838025.1 Acidimicrobiaceae bacterium | reverse complement strand
GGCGGCACCCACCTCAACGACGTGACGCTGGTGGCGCCGTGCTTCGTCGAGGGCCGGATCGTGGGGTGGGCGGCCAACCGGGCCCATCACGCCGACGTCGGAGGCATGACGCCCGGTTCCATCCCGCCCGAGGCGACCGAGATCCAGCAAGAGGGATTGCGGATCCCGCCCGTCCTGCTCGGCCCCGCCGTGGTGGCGATCTTCCTGGCCAACTCCCGGACGCCCGAGGAGCGCCGGGGCGACCTCGACGCCCAGGTCGGGGCCAACGCCATCGGCATCGAGCGGCTGGCCGCCATCGTGGCGGGCGGGGCGCCGGTCGAGCAGGTGCTGGCGTACGGGGAGCGGCGGATGCGGGCCGCGCTGGCGGAGCTGGCCGACGGGACCTGGCAGGTCGACGACGTGATGGATTCGGTCGGGCCGCGGCCGTCGCAGCAGCAACCGGTGACGATCCGGCTGCGGTTGACCAAGGAGGGGGAGGGGGTTCGGTTCGACTTCACCGGCTCCGCCGCCCAGCAGCCGGGCAACGTGAACGCCGTTCAGGCGGTGACCTACAGCGCCGTCGCCTTCGCGCTGCGCTGCGCCACCGACCCGACGATTCCCGCCAACGGCGGCGCCTTGGCGCCCATCACGGTCGTGGCGCCCGCGGGGACGATCGTGGCCGCGTCGCCGCCCGCGGCGGTGGGGGCGGGCAACGTCGAGGTCTCGCAGCGAGTCGCCGACGTGTGCCTCCGGGCCTTGGCGCAGGCCGCCCCGGGGCGGGTGGGCGCCGGCGGGCAGGGGACCATGAACAACCTCATCCTGGGCGGCGCATCGGGGTGGGTGTACTACGAGACCATCGGTGGCGGCCAAGGGGGCCGCCCCGGCCCCCGGCCGGGGATGAACGGGGTCCACACCGCCATGACCAACACCATGGACACCCCGACCGAGGCGTTGGAGCGGACGATTCCGGTGCGGGTGCTGCGTTACCGGCTCCGCAAGGGCAGCGGTGGAAGGGGGCGGGCGGCGGGAGGCGACGGGATCGAGCGGGTGATCCAGGTCCTGGAGCCGTCGACCGCGTCGCTCATCACCGAACGGCGGGCCAGCCGGCCCTGGGGGCTCGAAGGTGGCGAGCCAGGAGCGAGCGGTGAGAACTGGCTCTGGCCGGGGGGCGATGAGTCGGCCCGCCAGCCGTTGCTGGACAAGGTGACGGTGACGCTGGCCGCCGGTGACGCCATCCAGCTGCTCACCCCCGGTGGCGGGGGGTGGGGCGCGTGACGGGGTGCGAGCGCTGCTATCGATCCTTGCTGTCGGGGCTGAGCACCGGCTTCACATCGACGATCGGCGTTCCGTCCAGCGCCTCCAAGTTGCGCACCTCGATGCGCTGGCCGTCGATCGCCAGGATCTGGACCCGGTGCAGCCCGACGGGGTTGGGCCGATCGGGTGATCGAGTGCTGAACACTCCCCGCTCGGGATGCGTCGGGTCGCCCCGGGGTGCACCGACAGCACGTCCCGGCGGGCCCGGTCCAGCCAGGTCAGGACGAGGATCTCAGTTCCCACGACGAGATCCCGTATCGCCTCGGCCACGCCGGGGTGGAAGACGAGCACCGCGTTCGGCGCTCCCTCGTCGCCCTGGCACGGCGCCGCGGCCCGATCCAGCAGCGGCGACTCGACCCACCCGATCGGGTGCACCTCGTAGGAGGACATGGAGTCAGCGGTACCGCGCCCAGCGGGGCCGAAGGGAGAGCATTTCGCCTGCCAGGGTGACACAATGGCGCCGAAGGAACGCACGACGCCGCGAACACGCGGCGGAAGCAGCGAGCGTCGACCCGCCAGGCGCCAGTACAGCACCGGGCGAGGCCGCGCTACAATGGTGGGCGGCTGCACGGCTGGTGTTTCTTCGCGCGTCCCGCGTCCAGGAGGCACCGGCTCCCGTAGAGGAGAGGTTTTCTTGCCCACCATCGCGCAACTGGTCCGGACGGGCCGCGAGCACAAGTCGGATAAGACTAAGACCCCCGCCCTGAAGGGCGCGCCCCAGCGGCGAGGGGTCTGCACCCGGGTGTACACGACCACACCCAAGAAGCCCAATTCGGCCCTGCGCAAGGTGGCCCGAGTCCGGCTGACCAGCGGCGTCGAGGTGACCGCCTACATCCCCGGCGTGGGCCACAACCTGCAAGAACACTCGATCGTCCTGGTTCGCGGCGGGCGAGTGAAGGATCTCCCCGGCGTTCGTTACAAGATCATCCGCGGCACCCTTGACACCTCCGGCGTCCGCGACCGCAAGCAGGCCCGTAGCCGTTACGGCGCCAAGAAGGACTGAGGGATTACCAGACATGCCCCGCAAAGGACCCGCCCCCCGACGTGATCTCATGCCCGACCCGATCTACCGGTCGGTCCTGGTCACCCAGCTGGTCAACAAGATCCTCTCCCGCGGCAAGCGGAGCCTCTCGGAGCGGATCGTGTACAACGCACTCGACATCGTGAAGGACAAGTCCGGTGCGGAGCCGGTCGCCACCTTGAAGCGGGCGGTCGAGAACACCAAGCCCCAGCTCGAGGTCAAGAGCCGCCGCGTCGGTGGCGCCACCTACCAGGTGCCCGTCGAGGTGCGCCCCCGCCGGGCCACCACGCTGTCGATCCGGTGGCTGGTCGGTTACTCCCGCCAGCGCCGGGAGAAGACCATGGCCGAGCGGCTGGCCAACGAGTTGCTCGACGCTTCCAACGGCACCGGAGCGGCCGTCAAGCGCCGTGAGGACATGCACAAGATGGCCGAATCCAACAAGGCGTTCGCCCACTACCGCTGGTAACGGCGGCACAATTTGCGAAGGGCGCCTCGGCGCGCCCGTGGGTCCCGGTGCGACGCCTGCCGACAAGCCCGACAACGGCGACCCGCTGCGCCGGCCGAGCCGAGCCCCTCATCCGCCCCCGAAGCGCAGCACCCGCACGGCACCACCAGCACCACCCGCACTGCGATGACCGCACCGCCACCGCACCGCCACCGCATCACCCCACCCTCGAGCCCTGAGCGCTCGAGAGCATCGAGAGCATCGAGAGCATCGAGAGAAAGCCATGGCTGAAGCTGCACCGATCATCCGAGAATTCCCCCTCGCCAGGACCCGCAACATCGGGATCATGGCGCACATCGACGCGGGCAAAACCACCACGACGGAGCGGATTCTCTACTACACCGGCAAGAACTACAAGATGGGCGAGGTCCACGAGGGCG
>JAUTXM010000287.1 GCA_030838025.1 Acidimicrobiaceae bacterium | reverse complement strand
GACACCCTCCTCGACGTGTTGGCGTACTGGCGCGACCAGGACGCCGAGGCGGCGGCGAGCTAGCCAGGGCCAGGGCCAGGGCCAGGGCCGGGGCCACGGCCGGGGCCCCGGCCCCCGACAAGGTTGTTCGCCCGCACTGCGGCGTTGATGCCTGGATCTATTGGCAGTTTGGCGGGCTCTGGCAGTTTTGCCGTCACAGGTCCGGGAGAACTGCCAAAGTCCGGAAAACTGCCAATCGACACGGCGCCTGGGCCGGTCGGGACGCCGTTTACCGGCCGACGGGCCGCGGCGGTGCCCGCGGGGCTAGGTCGCTTGGCTCACCGATGACATGTTGAAGTCGGGGATGCGCAGGGGCGGCATCGCGGTGCGGGTGAAGTAGTCCGCCCACTCCCGGGACAACGTCAGCTCGGTGGCTCCCACCTCGGTCGTGCGCCGCAGCAGGTCGACGGGGCTCTCGTTGAAGCGGAAGTTGTTGACCGCCCCCACCACCTCGCCCCCTTCGACCAGGTACACCCCGTCGCGCGTCAGGCCGGTCAAGAGCAGCGTTTGCGGGTCGACCTCCCGGATGTACCACAGCGTCGTGAGCAGCAACCCCCGTCCGGTGGCGGCCGCCATCTCGCTCAACGACGGCAGCGGCGTCCCGGACGGCGAGGGCGGCCCCTCCAGGATCAGATTATCGATGGCCGGCGTCGCCGCCAGCCCCGTCAACGTGGCGGAGTACCGGGTCTGCATCAGCGCCGCCAGCTGGCCGTTCGCGATCCACGATGTCGGTGCCAGCGCCAACCCGTTGTCGAACACCGACTGCATCGAGCTCGACGCGTACGCCACCACGAAAGGGGCGCACGCCAAGCCCGGGGCGTGGGGATCGCTGCGCAGCGTCACCGGCAGTTCGGCCAGCGAGTCGCCGACGCGGGTCCCGCCCCCGGGCTTGCTGAAGACGGTCTGCCCCTCGTGGGCGTCGCGCGCCCCGGCCGACCAGTACAGGTCGATCATGAGGTCGGCGACCGCGGTCGGCGGGAGCAGCGTCTCGTATCGCCCCGCCGGCAACTCGACCCGGCGCCGGGCCCACTCCAGGCGCTGCCCGAGCTGGGCGTCGAGGGCGGGCAGGTCGATGTCGCCGAACAGGGCGGCCGGCTGGCCCAGCCAGGCCGAACGGGTGAAGTCAGGCGACTTGGCGTTCAGCTCCAAGCGCCCGGTGGGCTGGTCGTGGCGCAGCCGCAGGCCGCTCGACGACCCGAGGTAGGTCGAGCGGTATTGGTGCTCGGCAAAGCCGAACAGCAGCCGGTCGGCGCCCCTGGCCTGGTCGAAGCCGTGGCTGAGCGACGGGATGAAGGTGGAAAAGGCCTCGATCGATGTCTCGACGGGCGGGTCGTGCCAGGCGGCGCCCGCATCGGCGGCTCCCGCCGACCCTGGTTCGACCAGCGGCTGGGCATCCTCGGCGGGCATGCTCGCGCGCGCCGCGGCCTCCGCCGCCCGCACCAGGTCCTCGATCCGGTCGGGGGTAACGCTGCTGCGAGACACGGCCCCGGCGGCCACGCCCGTCGCCGTGCCGACCGTGGCGATCACGGTGAGCTGGCGGCCCCGGGTGACGCCGTTGGTGGTGACGGTGTTGTTGGCCCAGCGCAAGTTGGCTTCGCTCGACTCGTCGGCGATGACGATGCACCCGTCGGCGGTCGACAGGGCGAGCGCCGCTTCCACCGTTTCCTGGGGGGTTTGGGGGGTCATCGGCCGGCCTCGGCATTGGTGTTGAGGATGCGCACCTGGCGGAACAAGGCGCTCGGGCATCCATGGCTGACCGCCGCCACCTGACCGGGCTGGCCCTTGCCGCAGTTGAACGCGCCACCGAGGACGTAGGTCGACGGGCCCCCCACCGCTTCCATGGAGCCCCAGAAGTCGGTCGTGGTCGCCTGATAGGCGACGTCTCGGAGCTGGCCCGCCAGGCGCCCGCCGCGGATGCGGTAGAAGCGCTGGCCGGTGAACTGGAAGTTGTAGCGCTGCATATCGATGGACCAGCTCTTGTCGCCGATGACGTACAGCCCGTCGTCGACCGCCCCGATCAGGCCGTCGGTCGTCGGGCCGTCGGGCGCCGGCTGCAACGAGACGTTGGCCATGCGTTGGATCGGTACATGGTGTGAGGAGTCGGCGAAGGCGCAGCCGTTGGAACGCCCGAGTCCCTTCATCTGGGCCATCCGCCGATCGATCTGGTAACCCACCAGGATCCCGTCTCGCACTAGGTCCCACGACTGGGACGCCACGCCCTCGTCGTCGTAGCCCACCGATGCCAGTCCGTGGGCGGCTGTGCGGTCGGCCGTGACGTGCATGACCGGCGAGCCGTACCTTAGGTTCCCGAGCTTGTCGAAGGTGGCGAACGACGTCCCGGCGTAGGCCGCTTCGTACCCGAGTGCCCGGTCGAGCTCGGTGGCGTGGCCGATCGACTCGTGAATCGTGAGCCACAGGTTGGACGGATCGATGACCAGGTCGTAGGTCCCGGCGTCGACCGTCGGAGCCGCCATCTTCTCAGCCAGCAGGCCGGGGAGGGTGGCCAGCTCGGCGTCCCAGTCCCACCCGGTGCCGGTGAGGTACTCCCATCCGCGCCCCACCGGCGGGGCGATGGTGCGCATGCTCTCGAATGCCCCTGAGGTGGTGTCGACGCCGATGACCTCGACCACGGCGTGGGTGCGCATCCGTTGCTGGGTCGTGACCGTGCCGGCCAGGTCGGCGTAGAACTTGTTCTCCTGGGCATGGTGGACACTGGCGTCGGCGTGGTCGACCGATTCCGCGGCTAGCAAGCGGGCGCTCCACCCGACCAACAACGCGATGCGCTCGTTGTCGGGGACGTCGAAGGGGTTGATGTCGTAGTCCGACTGCCAGGTGACGCCGGGATAGACGGGTTCGTCGGCCAGCTCGACGCGCTCCGCGGTGATGGCATGCGACGCCCGGGCCACGTCGACGGCCAGCTCCGTGATCCGGACTGCGGCTTCGGGCGTCAGGTCGACACCAGCGGCGAACCCCCACGTGCCGTCGAGCACCACCCGCACTGCCATCCCCGACCCCTCGGAGTCCAAAGCCCCGTCCACCTCGGCGTCGTGGACCCGCAGCGAGGCATCCCGGGTGCGCTCCAGGCGGAAGTCGGCGTGGGCGACGCCGAGTTCCCGGGCCCGGCCGAGGGCGGCATCGGCCAGTCGGGTGCGCTCGATGGCGAGGAACGTGGGATCGATCTCGTGGGTCACCGGGCCATTCTGCCGTTCGGCGCACCGGTTGTGCTCCGACGCGAAAACACCGCAGCCCACCGGCGTCGTCATTGACGTCGACCGTGCTGCGGTGGTCGGGCTGCGGTGGTCGGGCTGCGGTGGTCGGGCTGCAGTGGCCGCTGCCGATAGCGGGGCTTACAGCGCCCCGACGGCCTGGCGAACCTGGTGCTCGGTGTCGCGGGCAACCTTGCGGGCCGACGCCACGATCTCCTTGACCTGCTCGGGCAGCCGTTCGCTGAACTTGTCCAGCTGGGCCTCGATGTCATGGCGGACCGGCTCGATGCGGGAGTCCAGGTGGCGGATGGCGGTGGCCAGTTGCTCCTTGGCCCCGTCGAGCTGCGTCTCGACCTGGTGGCGCTGGATGTTGAGGTCCTTCATCAGCTCGCGGCGCCGGACCTGGGCCTTGTTCCAACCGATCACGCCGAACCCGATCGCGGCGTGGGCCGCGTCCTTCAGGGCCTTGGTGATCTCGTCGCCCGCGCTCTTCGAGGCGGCGACGGCGGCATGGGCGCTGGCTTCGGGCGAGCCCGTCGAGGCGGGGGCGCCGGCCTTGGCCGGTGCCGTGCTCTTGGTGCCGGTGCTCTTGGCCCTCGTGCTCTTGGTGGCGGCGGTCCTCTTCGATGCTCCCGTGTTGTTGGTCGTCATGTGTGGTGCTCCTTGCTTGCTTGTCTCACTCGGTATGCTAACCATGATAGCACATTTGCATAACAGTTGCAAGCACTCAAGGGAACAAACTGTCTGGGTTCGAAACGGCACCTGCGGTCGGGGCATGCCACGCCCGCTGCTACTGGGTTGTCTACGCTCGGTGCCTCTGATGGACCCCCAACCTTCGGCACCGCCAGTCGTGGCGGTTGTCGTCACCTGTGACCCCGGCCCGTGGCTGGAGGAAGCACTGGCAGCGTTGGCAGCGCAGGATTATCCCAACCTGTCGGTGCTAGTGATCGATGCCGGGAGCTTCGATGACCCAACGCCTCGGGTCGCCTCGGTACTGCCGAGCGCCTACGTCCGACGCTTGCCCGACCGGGTGGGATTTTCCCAGGCCGCCAACGAAGTGCTCGCCATCGTCGAGGGAGCCTCGCACTACCTGTTCTGCCACGACGACGTGGCGCCCGAGCCCGACACCATCCGGGTCCTGGTCGAGGAGGCGTTCCGCTCCAACGCCGGGATCGTGAGCCCCAAGCTGGTCGACTGGGAGCACCCCGACCGGCTGCTGGCGGTAGGCCAGTCGGTCGACAAGACCGGCGTGGTGGCCGACCTGGTGGACATCGGCGAACTCGACCAGGAGCAGCATGACTCGGTCCGCGACGTGTTCTGCGCCCCGGGGGCCTGCGTCCTGGTCCGGGCCGATCTCTTTGCCAGCATGCGGGGCTTCGACCCGGGCATCGACCTGTACGGAGAAACGCTCAATCTCTCCTGGCGAGCCCAGGTCGCGGGGGCGCGGGTCGTGGTGGCGCCGGGCGTGAGGGTGCGCCACATCGAGGCCATGAGCCAAGGGCGCCGGCAGGGCTGGGACGACGCGGGCGCCCCGGCGCGCGCCTTCGCCCTCGAGGAGGAGCACCGGATCCGGACGATCCTCACCTGTTACGGGATCTTCCACCTGATCCGGGTCCTGCCCCAGGCCCTGGCGCTGACGCTCGCCCAGTCCACGGTCCAGCTGGTCACCGGCCGCCCCGCCATGGCCAAGGCGTCGTTCCTCGCCTGGCCCCGGGCGTTGCGGCGATTCGGGTCGCTGGTCGCGGCGCGCCGGGACGTGCAACGGCACCGAAGCGTCGGTGACGGCGAGGTCCGGCGGCTGCAGGCGTCGGGGAGCGCCAACCTCCGGGCGTTCGTCCGCTCCGCCCTGGCCGGCCAGAGCCCGCTGGACGCGTTGGCGGCAAACAAGGTGATCAGCACCCGCCTGGCGTCGCGGACCTGGCGCCTGCCCGTGGCTGCCTGGGCGACCACCGCGGTCGTCCTGCTGATCGGCACTCGTTCGCTGCTCAGTCATGGTCTGCCGGGGGTCGGAAGCCTCCCGGTCTTCAACACCGGACCGTCGGGCTGGTGGCACCTCTGGTGGTCCGGGTGGCGCCCTGACGGGTTGGGCAGCGCCGGGACGGCGCCGCCCGCCCTCGCCTTGTTGGGTCTGGCGGGCACGCTGCTCCTCGGTGGCGCCGGAGTCCTGCAGAAGGTGCTCATCCTCGGTCCCCTCGTCATCGGACCGGTCGGCGCCTACCGCTCCGCCAAGCCGCTCGGGTCTCCGATCGCCCGGGCCGCCGTGCTCGTGGCCTA
>JAUTXM010000286.1 GCA_030838025.1 Acidimicrobiaceae bacterium | reverse complement strand
CACGTCGTGGCCGGGGAGCGCGCCGTACAGGTTGCTGACGTGGAGCAAGGTACGGGCCTGCTCGGCGATGGCGTCCGCCACCGCCGGGTGGGCATGGCCGAGGGACGTCACGGCCAACCCGCTCAGGAAATCGAGGTAGCGGCGCCCTTGGTCGTCCCACAGGTAGCTGCCCGCGCCTCGGACGAAGGTGACCGGCGGGGCGGGATAGGTGTGCATCAGGACGTCGCTCATTGCGAGACCATGGTCCCGTAGCCCTCGTTGGTGAATATCTCGAGGAGCAGGGCGTGCACCGCCCGCCCGTCGAGGATGTGCGCCTGGGGCACGCCGGCGCGCACCGCCCGCAGGCAGGAGACGACCTTGGGGATCATGCACTCGCTCACCGTGGCGTCGGCCAGGAGCGCGTCCAGCTCGGTGATCGTGATCGACGAAATGAGCGTCTTCGGATCGGTACGGTCGCGGCGAATCCCCTCGACGTCGGTCAGGTAGACGAGCTTGGCGGCACGCACCGCCTCGGCCACGGCGCCCGCGGCGGTGTCGGCGTTGATGTTGTACGCCTGGCCCTCCTCGTCGCTGCCGATGGTGGCCACGACGGGGATGAGGTTCTGGGCCAGCAGGCGTTCGAGGATCTCGGGATTGACATGGGTCACGTCGCCGACGAAGCCCAGTTCCGGGTCGCGCTGGGTGGCGCCGATGAGCCCCGCGTCCTCACCCGAGACGCCGACTGCGATCGGGGCGTGGACGTTGATGGCCGAGACGATGTCGCGGTTGACCTTGCCGACCAGCACCATCCGGGCGATGTCGAGGGTTTCCGCGTCGGTGACCCGCAGGCCGTGACGGAACTCGGGCACCTTGCCCAGCCGAGCCATGAGTTCGCCGATCTGCGGTCCGCCGCCGTGGACGACGAGCGGGCGCATGCCGACCGACGACATGAGGACGATGTCCTGGGCGAACGTGGCGAGCGTGGCGCTGGACCCGTCGCCGCTCGGGGGTGCGCCGAGGGCGTTGCCTCCGTACTTGACGACCACGATCTGGCCCCAGAACCGGCGGATGTACGGCAGGGCGTCGACCAGGATGCCCGCCTTGGCCTCGGCGGTGAGGTTATCGGCGGTGCCGGCGGTGAGGGTGCCGGCGGCGAGGGTGCTCGAGTCGGGCGTCACGAGGTGCTCATGTTCTCGTCGATGTAGCCATGGCCCAGGTCGCAGGTGATCATGGAGGCTTCGCCGGTTCCAAGGCCGAGGTGGGCGACGACCTCGATGGTGTCGCCGGCCATGACCTTCGCCAGGGCGCCGGCCTGCGCCGGGTCGCCCGCCTCGACGCCGCCTCGACACACGGTGATGCCGCCGTAGGTGATCCGCACCCGGTCCATGTCGAAGGCGATCCCGGCGGATCCCAGTTCGCTCACCACCCGACCCCAATACGGATCCTGGCCGTAGAACGAGCACTTGACCAGCTGGCTCTGGGCGATCTTGCGGGCCCCGGCGGCCGCCTCGTGATAATCGGCGGCGCCTACCACCCGGACCCGAACGACCTTGGTGGCCCCTTCGGCGTCGGCGGCCATCTGGCCCGCGAGATCGGCGCAGGCCTCCCAGAGCGCGTCGGTCAGTTCGACCTCGGTCGGCGGTCCTGCGGCTGCGGCACCGGCCCAGTTGCTGGCCGCAGCTGGGGCTGGGGTTGCGGCCCAGTCGCCGGCTGGGGCGGCGGCTGCGGCTCGGGCTTGGGCTCGGCCACTGGCCAGGACGATGACGGTGTCGTTGGTCGACGTGCAGGCGTCGACCGTCATCTGGTTGAAGCTGCGGCTTACCGCGTCCTGGAGGGCCCGGCGGAGCATCGCAGGCTCGGCTGCGGCGTCGGTGGTCAGCACCGCCAGCATGGTGGCCATGTTGGGGGCGAGCATGGCTGCGCCCTTGGCCATCCCGCCTACGGTGAAGCCGCGGCCGGGGACGACAACCTGCTTGGATCGGGTGTCGGTCGTCATGATCGCATTGGCCGCGGCCTGCCCAGCCTCGGCGCCGGCTGCCCTCGCCCGGACGAGCGTCGGGATACCGGCGGTCACCCGTTCGATCTTGAGCGGGATGCCGATCAGGCCGGTTGAGCAGACGAGGACCTCGTCGCTCTCGCAGCCCAGCTCGTGGGCGACGAGGGCGCACATGCGCTCGGCGTGCTCGTCACCCGTTTGTCCGGTGGCGGCGTTGGCGTTGCCGCTGTTCAGGACCACCGCGGCCGCCCGGCCGGCGGTGGCTTGCAGGTGGCGGCGGCTCACATTGACCGGGGCGGCCGCCGCCTTGTTGGTGGTGAAGGTGGCGGCCGCCGCGACCGGGCGGCCATCGGCCGTGGCGACGAGCGAGAGATCGGTGGCGCCCGACGCTTTCAGACCGCAGGCGGCGGCACTGGCGACAAAACCTTCAGGCGCGGTGACGCTCATGGGAAGAGCCCGCTTTGCGGTAGGCCGGTCGTCTCGGGCAGCCCGAGGGCGATATTGGCGCATTGGATGGCCTGGCCGGACGCGCCCTTGACGAGGTTGTCCAAGGCGCAGACGACCAGGATCCAGCCGCTGCGCTCGTCATATCGGGCCGTCAGGTGGGCAGTGTTCGAGCCGAGGGCGGCCTTGGTGGATGGCGACCGGGCGCTCACGACCACGAACGGCTCGTCGGCGTAGAAATCGAGGAGGATGCCGAGCGGGTCGGGTGCGCTCCCGGTGCCGGGTGCCGTGGGGCGGGCGTAACAGGTGGCGAGGATGCCCCGGTTGAGCGGCGCCAGGTGTGGGGTGAAGATGACCCTTGCGCCGGAACCGATCGCCTGCTCGATCTCGGGCGTATGGCGGTGGGTGAGCAGGCCGTAGGCGTTGAGGTCCTCGTCGACGGTGCAGAAGTGGGTCGTTTCCTTGAGGCCCCGGCCGGCACCGGACACGCCGGTGATGGTGTCGATAACGATCCCGTCGGGCTCGACCATGCCGGCGTCGACGAGTGGCGCCAAGGCCAGGGCGGCCGCGGTGACGTGGCATCCGGCCGCCGCCACGAGGCTGGCACCGACCAGCGCGTCGCGGAACAACTCGGG
>JAUTXM010000249.1 GCA_030838025.1 Acidimicrobiaceae bacterium | reverse complement strand
TGGCGGCGAACGTGGGGGCCGGGCCGGGCGGGACCGGCGCTACGGGGGCCGGGCCGGGCGGGACCCCCGCTACCGGGGCCGGGCCGGGCGGGGCGGGACCTACCGGGGCCGGGCCGGGCGGGCTCGGGGCCGACTTCGACCAGGTAGTGCACGCCCGCCGGGCCGAGGCCGACGAGTTCTATGACGCCCTGGCACCGCTCGACGCGACCGGCGACGAACGCTCCGTCATGCGCCAGGCCTTCGCCGGGATGATCTGGTGCAAGCAATTCTTCCACTACGACGTCGAACGCTGGCTCGACGGCGACGAAAGCCAGCCCCCACCGCCGGAATCCCGGCGGCGGGGCCGCAACAGTGCCTGGTCGCACCTCAACAACCACGACGTCATCTCCATGCCCGACGCCTGGGAGTACCCGTGGTACGCCGCCTGGGATCTGGCCTTCCACTGTGTGGCCCTGGCCCACCTCGACCCGGAGTTCGCCAAGTCCCAACTGATCATGCTGGGCCGCGAGTGGTTCATGCACCCCAACGGCCAGTTGCCCGCCTACGAGTGGTCCTTCGACGATGTGAACCCCCCGGTGCAGGCGTGGGCCGCCCTGCGCGTCTTCGAGATCGACGCGGCCGCCCGCACCGCCCGGGGCGACGAGGGACCCGGGGACCTGGCGTTCCTGGAACGGATCTTCCACAAGCTGGTGCTGAACTTCACCTGGTGGGTGAACCGCAAGGATGCCGAGGGTCTCAACGTCTTCGAGGGCGGCTTCCTCGGCCTGGACAACATCGGGTTGTTCGACCGCTCGAAACCGCTCCCCGTCGCCGGGCGCCTCGAGCAGTCCGACGGCACCGCCTGGATGGCCATGTACTGCCTGAACCTGCTGGAGATCGCCCTGACGCTGGCGGTGCACGACGGCGTGTACGAGGACGTGGCCACCAAGTTCTTCGAGCATTTCGTCTACATCGCCTCGGCGACGCGCACCCAGGGCCTCTGGAACGAAGAGGACGGCTTCTTCTACGACGTGCTCAACCTGCAAGACGGTACCGACCTGCCCATCCGGGCGATCTCGATGGTCGGATTGGTCTCCCTGTTCGCCGTCACCCGGCTCGACGCCACGACGCTGGAGCGGCTGCCGGGGTTCGCAGCCCGGATGCGATGGTTCCTGACCAACAAGCCGGCGTACGCCAGCTGCGTGGCACACATCGCCGACCCCCAAGCACGCGACGCCCGGCTGCTGTCGGTGGTGAGCCCGGTGCACCTCCGGCGCATCCTGAGCCGGGTGCTCGACGAGGCCGAACTCCTCTCGCCCTACGGGTTGCGGTCGTTGTCCCGCCGTCACGGGGACCAACCCGTCACCTTGGACCTCGGCGGGGTGGTGAGCCGGCTCGACTACGAGCCCGCCGAGTCCACCAACTATCTCTTCGGCGGCAACTCCAACTGGCGGGGGCCGGTGTGGTTCCCGCTGAACTACCTGCTGATCGAGGCGCTCGGAAGGTTCGACTCGAGCCTTGGTGAGGACTTCACGGTCGAGTTCCCCACCGGATCAGGCCACCAGGCCACCTTGGACGAGGTGGCCGACGAGTTGGCGCGGCGCTTGGTGGCCCTGTTCCTCCCGGGCCCCGACGGTCACCGCCCGGTGCTAGGCGACCAACCGGTCTTCCAGGACAATCCGCTCTGGCGGGGCCTCATCCCGTTTCACGAGTACTTCCACGGCGACAACGGCCAAGGTCTCGGGGCGTCACACCAGACCGGGTGGACCGGGTTGGTGGCCGACCTGATCGCCGATCGCCGCCTCGGCGGTCGCCGGTAGTCGCCGGACGGTCGCCGGACGGTCGGCATCGCACCGCTGGCCGGAGTACAAACTGTCGTCCACACGACACTTTGTACTCCGGCTCCCCAACCGCGTCGCACCAACCGCCCGCGCTCCCCCAACCGCGTCGCACCAACCGCCTCGCACAACGCCCCCCAACCGCCGCCGTCAGTTGACCCGGCGCGCCCGGCCCTCCCAATAGGGCTGACGCAGCTTGAACTTCTGCAGCTTGCCGGTCGCGGTGCGCACCAAACTGTCCCGGAACTCGACCGTGGTCGGGCACTTGAAATGGGCCAGCCGGGCTCGGGTGAACTCGATGAGTTCTGCCTCGTCGGCGCTCGACCCGGGCCGCAACACCACCAGGGCGGTCACCGTCTCGCCCCACTTCTCGCTCGGGATCCCGATCACCGCCACCTCGGCGACGGCGGGGTGTTGGTACAAGCAATCCTCTACTTCGATCGACGAAACATTCTCCCCGCCGCTGATGATGACGTCCTTCTTCCGGTCCGAGATGACCAGGTACCCGCCCTCTTCGATGCTGCCACCGTCGCCCGTGTGAAACCAGCCGTCCTCCATCGCTGCCGCCGTCTCGGCCGGCTGCTCCCAGTACCCGGCGAACACATGGTTGGCCTGCGCCAGCACCTCGCCATCGAGAGACACGTCCATTGCGACGCCGACCGCAGGCACCCCGGCTCGTGACAGTCGCCGCGACCGTTCCTCCACCGACAACGAGTCCCACTCCGCCGGCGCACGGTTCATGGTGAGCAGGGGCGCCGTTTCCGTCAGCCCGTAAATCTGGATGAACTCCCAACCAAGCTCGGTCTCCACCCGCTCGATCACCTTCGACGGCGGTGGCGCCCCAGCCACGATGATGCGCACCCGCCCCCGTCCGGCCACCTCCTCGCCCCGCGCCCGGCGCCGGGTCGCGGCATCGAGCACCGCCGCCACGACGGCGGGCGCGCCGCACAGCAAGGTGACTCCGTGCTCGGTGATCCGCCGGAGGATCTCGGCTCCGTCGACCTTGCGCAACACGACCTGCGGGCAGCCCATCGCGGTCACGGCATAGGGCATGCCCCAGCCGTTGCAGTGGAACATCGGCAGCGTGTGCAGATACACGTCGCGATCGGTGACCGTGGCCTGCCACCCGAAGACGGCGGCGTTCAGCCAGCAGTTGCGATGGGTCAGCTGCACGCCCTTGGGGCGCGCCGTCGTACCGCTGGTGTAGTTGATGCTGGCCGTGGCGTCCTCGTCGGGCTCCCATGTGTCCCAGGACCCCGACCCCGACCCCTCGGGCAGCGGCGCGAACAGCTCGCGGTCCGCGTAGCCGTCCAGCACGACGCGCTCCTTGGCCGTCACCGCACCAAGCGCCTCGTCGAACTCGGGATCGACCAGGAGCACCGACGCGCCGGAATGCTCGACGATGTACTGCACCTCCTCGGTGTTGAGCCGGAAGTTGATCGGGACGAGTACCCGCCCGTAGCCGCTCACGCCGTAGAAGGCGGTCAGCATCCGGGCCGCGTTGGGACTTACGACCGCGACCCGCTCGCCGTGCGCCACACCCATCTCGTGCAGTGCCCGGGCCATGCCCCGAGCCCGATCGGAGAGCTCCCGGTACGTGATGGCGCCGAACGACCCGGGCCGCCCGGGCTCGTCGACGACGGCGGTGCGATCCCCGTACACCAGGGCGCCCCGGCGGAGGAAATGGTCGATGGTGAGCGGCACTCGCATGCACTCACGGTATATCTGGGCTCTAGAACGGGGGGGAAAAGACCGAGCGATCGGCGGCGGACTCGGCGAGACGGGCCTCGGCCCGCTTGCGACCCACGCCGAAGAGGTGTTTGGCGTACACCAGGTAGCCCATGATGGCGAGGTTCACGACCAGGGCGCCCACCCGGACCACCGTCACCTTCTTAATCAGCTCGCGAACCTCGAAGGGGATGAAACCCGCCGTCGCCACCGCCGTCAGGTACTCGGCCCAGCGCTTCTCGTACCACAGCCCGACCGCCTCGGTCCCTTCGATGATGGCGTAGACCGCCGCCGTGATGACCAACACCTCGAGGGTCGAGCTTCTCAGGTGGAGGAACTTGGTCCCCTCCTGGGCCACGATGCTGTGGTTGTTGGCCCGCCCGGTCTGCGCCTCGTTGCGCGCCAGGGTCTCGAGGTAGTCGCGCACCGAGCTCTGGGCGCCCGCCAGGTGGCTGCGCAACAGCAGGCCGAGGCCCACGATGGCGGCGAAGATCACGGCATGGATGGCCCGTTCGATCGCGATGAGCCGCAGGATCACCGCCTGGCGCAGGGCCTTGCCTCGCCTCGGGAGGTCGAGCGCCTCGAACGGCGGCAGCCGATCAAGTTCGGCCGGGTCGGGCGGCGGGACCCCGACCCAGACGTCGCAGCGCAGGCACCGGCAGATCCGCCAGGTGGGGTGGACATCGATCCCGAAACCGTGCTCCTCGGGGACGAGCACGGCAACCGTCGCGGCCGGCGTGACGTGACCCCGGACCGAACACACGAATGTCTCGACGCTGATCGTCACGGGGTCACGGGTTTACAGGGCCAATCGGAGAGTAAATCGAAGCGGAGAAGGCACCGAACGCTATCCTCTTCCCCGTGCAGACCCGCGTTCTCGTGGTCTCGGCCAGCATGGGCGCGGGTCACGACGGCGCCGCCCGCGAGCTGGTCCGGCGACTGAAGGCCGAGGGCCACGAAGCCGAGATGCGGGACTTTCTCACGTCGCCGCCGCTGCGGATCGGCGACCTCCTCAAGTCCAGCTACGAGTTCCAGATGAAATACATGGCGTGGAGCTACGAGCTCACGTACCGGCTCCTGTACCGAGCGCCCGGCCTCTGCCCGCCAATCGGTCGTTTCATGACCCGCCTCACCGGCCCACACCTGGTGCAGTGGGCCACCGACTTCCACGCCGACGTCGTCGTGTCGACCTATCCACTGACCTCGGTCGTACTCGGTGAGCTACGCCTGGCGGGCCGGCTCCATGTCCCGACGATCAACTTCATCACCGATTTCGGAGTCCACCCGTTGTGGACCCACCGGGGAATCGACCTCAACCTGGCCGTCCATCCCCACCCTGCGGCCCAGGCCGAGGCGAAAAGCGGCCGGCCGTCAATCGCGACCGGCCCCATGGTGTCGGGACGCTTCGCGGCCCCCCACGATCGCGCCGCGAGCCGGGCGCAGTTGGGGCTTTCGGCCCACGACCGGGCCGTGCTCATCGTGTCGGGGTCATGGGGTGTCGGTGACGTCTCCCGCACCTTCCGGATCATCGCGGGCAGCGGGCAGTTCGTGCCCGTCGTGGTCTGCGGCCGGGACGAACGACTGCGGGAACGGCTGAGCAGGCTCCCCGGCGGCCGGGTCCTGGGCTGGACCGACGACATGCCGGCATTGATGGCCGCCGCCGACGCACTGGTCGAAAACGCCGGCGGGTTGACCGCCATGGAGGCGCTGTCGGTGGGGCTGCCGATCATCAGCTTCCGTCCGATCGCCGGGCACGGTAGGGAAAACACGGCCGAGATGCAGGACGCGGGCGTCAGCCGGGTGGCGCGCAACGGCCAGCAACTGCTGGCCTTCCTCGAGGACGTGACCAAACCCGGCCCCGCCCGCCAAGCCATGGTCGCGGCGGGCAAGGCCATGTTCGTGGCCGATCCGACCCGGTACGTGCAGCACGCGGCGGTCGTCGGGGCGGCCCGGCTGGCTGATCGCGACCTGCTGGCCGCGGTCGCCGCGGGGTACGGCGAAGCCGACTTCGACCAGGTCGCCGGCATCGCAGATCGAGTTGATTTCGATCCGGCCGAGGAGTTGCGGGCCCTCCTGGCCGGCGCGGACCACGACAACGGGGAGTTGGCGCCCATCGTGCCGATCGGCTCCGGCAAGGCCGGCCACCGCAGCGCGGGCCACAACAATGGCCGCCCCACCGCCGCGAGCTCCGGCACTGAGCCGCAGCCACAGCCGCAACCGCAGCCACAGTCGGCGGGCATCGTGGCTCTGAGCGCCGGCGCGGCCGCGGCGGGCCACCCCGCCGACGACGAAGAGGTGCTAGCGCCGACTGGTACCGATGGAGCGGCCGACCCGCCCCCGCGGGGCCGGCCCCGGAGGCCGTCGGTGGCGGTGGCGCGCATGGCGGCGCTGGTGGCCGCGGTGCCGCTCATCTGGGCGGCCCTCACCTCCGGCGTCGGTGTCGCCACCGCCTACGGCGCCGGCGTGGCCCACCCTCGCAGCCACTCGGGCAACGTCGCCTACATCGGCGTCCGGTTGGCGGAGTCCCAGCTCACGAGCCCCGTCATCGCCCAACAGCTCGCCGATCTCAACGCCTCCGCCGTCGTCGACGAGCAAACGGCGGCCAAGGATCCGGCCGACATTCAGCGCCTGGTGGGCCTCGGCGTCGACGTCGAGAACGGCGGCGCGGGGCGGCGCATCGATAG
>JAUTXM010000213.1 GCA_030838025.1 Acidimicrobiaceae bacterium | reverse complement strand
CGATTCCCCGGCCGCGGCTGATGCCCGTGGCGACCGCGGCCAGCCCGACCGCCGGAAGGGTCCACGCCCACCGCCAACGGGCCAGTGCGACGGCGCCCACGAGCGCGCCGGCGAGGAGGCCGGGGACGGCGTAGTGGAGGTTGATGACGAATGACTGCGGAACCGACGCGGGCGGCCCGTAGGCGCCGGCAGGGGTGAAGACGTAACCGATCAAGCCGACGGTCGCCACCAAGCTGAGTCCGAGGCGAAATCGGTCCCCTGAACGGATGCCGGTGACGACTCCCAACAGACACAGGGCGAGGACAACGAGATAGAGGGGGCCCAGGCCCCTCGTCAGGCCCCGGGAGAACACACCGAGGAGGCGCCCGTGCAGGGCGTAGTGCGCCACCGAGTAGGCAATGGCGGCGTCGGCACCATGCACGGTGTGCAGGTGGAGGGGACCCAAGGCGATGTTGACCGGAGGGACGGGATTGCCATAGTCGATGGCGTTGCGGACATACCACGACCCGCCCAGTGCGGCGCTGACCATGAGCCCCGCGCCGGCCCATCGCCAGCGATGTCTCGGCACCCGCGACAAGAGCAGGATCACCGCCAGGGCGGCCAGGGCGGCCGCCAGGACGATTCCGGAGAACTTCACTCCGAGCGCCAGTCCCGCGCACCCCAGGGCCAGCACGTAGGGAGCCGGTCGGTCCCGAGCGTGAGCCAGCACCGCCAATCCCCCGACGAGCAGCAGGAGCAGGAGGGTGTCGTTGACGGCCTCGCCCGGCTGGGAGAAGGCGAAGACCGGGAACCCCAGAGCGATGGCTGCGACCGCGAGCGTCAATCGGGCCGCGCCGTACGCCTTGCCCAGGGCGTGCGCGGCCACCAGCACCAAGCCGCCAAGCAGGAGGTTCTTGGCGGCGGCAAAGGCCAGGGTGTGCGTGAGCGCGAGGGCAATGGCCGACAGCAGCTCGTCGTTGGCCGGGAAGAACTGCACCGGCAGCAGCGGCATCAGAAGCCGGTGTTGGTCGGCATAGCCGCTGTGGACGAAGGTGACGATGAACGGCACGTGGTAGCCGAGCGAATCCGGGTCGTTGATGCCACGGTGCACGGCGATGACCGTTCGGGCCGTCCACAGTGCGGCCACGACGAACACGAGCAGCGCCGTGCCGAGCGTCAGGGCGTGTTGCTCCCAGCTGCGCATCGCCCCGAGTTCCGAGGCGTCAGGTTTCGCGGGTTCGTCAGCGGCTGCGGGCTGGTCGGCGGGTTCCCCGGCGACGGGGCGCCGAGAGTCGGCGAGGCGTCCCAGGCCGATTGCGGCGGCGGCGCTGACGAGGGCGCCGGTCACCAACGCCATCCGGCGGATAAGGCCCAGCGCACCGAGCAGCTGGCCCAACCCCAACGCCCAACACAACCAGACCAGCACGACCGCGGTCACCGCCAGGCTGCCCCGCCACGCCCGGAAGCACAGCCGCTTCACCGTCACCGCGACGACCAGTCCCGCACCCACGAACACGATGCCGCCGAGAAGCGACCACACGACCGCCACGAATGTCACGTGGTGCTGGTGCCGCCGAGTGTCCGTCGCACCCGCCGCATGGCGCAACTCTAAGCCGAGCGCCCTTTCGGGAGACAAGCGCCGTCAAGGGACCGGCCGCTCAGGGGCCGCGGCCGCCGCCGAGCGTCCGGCTACGATGCTCAGGGTGAATCGTTGGGTTCGGCTGCTCCGGACCTGGTCAGCGACCGTCGAGGGCCGCAAGGCAGTGCGGTATTTGCTCGTCTCGGTGATGAACGTCGTGTTGGGCGAAGTCGTGCTCGGCCTGTCCTACCTGTTCCTGCACTGGTCGGCACTCACCGCCGCCGTCGTGGCCGTCGCAGTGGCCACGATCCCTGCCTATTTCCTGAACCGGACCTGGGTGTGGGGTCGGACGGGCCGTTCCCACATGGTGAAAGAAGTGATCCCCTTCTGGACCCTCGCGGTCGTCTACCTCGTGCTCTCGGTCGGTGCGGCCCAGGCGGCCGAGACGGGCGCCAGGAGTCTGACGGCGTCGCGGCCGCTTCAGACCATGATCATCATGAGCGCCATCCTGATCGCCTCGGCGGTCCTGTGGCTCATCCGGTTCTTCGTGCTCGACACTCTCATCTTCCCGGGGCACAGTCCCCGGCGGAATCGAGAGGACCGTTTCGCCCAGGCGGCCGCTGATGCCCGCGGGTGACGCCGTTCCCCTCGGGTACGCCATTCGCCGCTTGATCCTGGAGCAGTCGAAGCGGGCCCATGTGGGCCACATCGGCTCGTGCCTCTCGGTGGCCGACATCATTGCCACCCTGTACGGCGGCACCCTCGACATCGGCGCCCCCGATGACCCCGAGCGGGACCGTTTCATCCTCTCCAAAGGTCACGCCGCACTGGCGCTGTATGCCGCGTTGCACGTGCGGGGATGGTTGAGCGCGGCGGAGCTCGACACCTTCTGCGGTGATGCCAGTCGGCTCGGGGTCCACCCCGAACATGTCGTGCCCGGGGTGGACTTCTCCACCGGGTCCCTCGGTCAAGGGCTCTCCGTGGCTGCGGGCGCGGCACTGGCGGCGCGGCTGCTCGGTTCCCGGCGGCGGGTGTTCGTCCTGCTCAGCGACGCCGAGTGCGACGAGGGATCGACGTGGGAGGCGATCATGTTCGCGGCCCATCATCGGCTGGCCAACCTGGTGGCAATCGTGGACCTGAACGGCCAGCAGGCGCTCGGCTATACCAAGGACGTGCTCGATCTTTCCCCCATGGCCGAACGCTGGCAGGCCTTCGGTTGGGACGTGCAGGTCGTCGACGGCCACGACGAGAAGCAGCTCGGTGCGGTCATCTCCGCCTTGGACACCGTCTCCGGTCGCCCCCACGTCCTGGTGGCACAAACCGTATTCGGTCGCGGCGTGTCGTTCATGGAAGGCCAGATTCGTTGGCACTATTTGCCAATGTCCGACGAGCAGTACGTCCAAGCGCTTCGGGAGGTCGATGACGCCTCATGCGCCGCAGCTTTGTCCGCACCCTGATCGACTTGGCCGAGCGCGACCCGCGGGTCGTGCTGCTGACCGGCGACCTTGGCTTCATGGTCTTCGAGCCCTTCATCGAGCGATTCCCTGACCGTTTCTTCAACCTCGGCGTGGCCGAGCAGAACATGGTCGGCGTCGCCACGGGCCTCGCCGAGGCGGGCTTCGTGCCCTTCACCTATTCGATCGCCACGTTTGCCTCGCTACGGGCGTACGAGTTCATCCGCAACGGCCCGGTGTTCCACCAGCTCCCTGTCCGCATCGTCGGCGTGGGTGGTGGCTTCGAGTACGGCACCGCGGGTCCGAGCCACCATGGGACCGAGGACATCGCCGTGATGCGGGCGCTGCCGGGGATGGCGGTCATCGCCCCCGCCGACCATGCCCAGGCCGCGTCCGCCATGTTGGCTTGTTGGGATCTGCCCGGCCCCCTCTACCTTCGCCTGGGAAAGGACGACCACGCGATCGTGCCCGGCTTGGACGGGCGGTTCCGGCTGGGTCGGGCCGAGGTGGTGCGCAACGGCGACGACGTGGCCATCATCGCCATGGGGGCCATCGCCGCCGAGGTGTCGGCCGCCGCGGCTGCTCTGGCGGTGGGGGGGATCGAGGCCACCGTGGTCGTCGCGGCCAGCATCAGCCCGGCCCCGGTCGACGACCTGATCGAGGTCGTCGAGCGCTTTGCCACCGTGGTCACCGTGGAGGCCCATTCGGTGGTTGGCGGCCTCGGCTCACTCGTGAGCGAGGTGGTCGCGGAGCGGGGTCTCGGCTGCCGCGTGGTCCGCTGCGGCGTCCGCTCGGCCGGCGACGGCACCGGCGGAGGTGAGGCGTACCTCAACAACCGCCACGGGCTGTCATGCGATGCCCTGGTTCAAATCGCCCGGGATGCGTTGGCCGGCATGCGGGCGTCATGACCGAGCGGCTCGTCGCCCGCCCGCCCGGCACCACGAGGTTGAGCGCGGTCATCGCTTGCTACCGCGACGCTCCAGCGGTGCCTCAGATGTACGAGCGTCTGGTCGCCACCTTCGCGCGACTCGGCGTCGACTACGAGATCATCTTCGTCAACGACTGCAGTCCCGATGACGCCGCCGAGGTACTGGCGGAGCTTGCCAGCCGTGACCCGAGGGTGTCGGTCATCAATCACAGCCGCAACTTCGGCTCGCAGAGTGCGTTCACGAGCGGGCTGCGAGTCGCGACGGGCGACGCGGTTGCCCTGCTCGACGGCGATCTCCAAGACCCGCCCGAGCTCATCGAGTCGTTCTATGGCAAATGGCTCGAGGGGTACGACGTGGTGTACGGAATCAGGGTCAAGCGAGAGGCGAGCAGGCTGCTGCGAGTTTCCTACAAGGCCTTCTACCGGTTGTTCCGTGCCGCTTCGTATGTGCCAATGCCGCTCGACGCGGGCGACTTCTCCTTGCTGGACCGGCGCGCCGTCGCCGCGCTCAACAGCCTGCCCGAGAACAATCGCTTCATCCGTGGCTTGCGGGCGTGGGTCGGCTTCCGCCAAACCGGGGTCGAGTACGTACGCCCTGAGCGGCCGTTCGGGCGCAGCACCAACAGCCTGCGAAAGAACCTGGGTTGGGCCCGCAAGGCGATCTTCTCGTTCTCGTACATCCCTATCGACTTGATCACCGCCCTGGCCTTGTTCACCTGTGCCGCCTCGCTGCTCCTGGCACTGGTGCTGGTGTCGGTGAGAATCGCCGACCCGACCGCAGTCCCCAGCGGCTTCACCACCCTCATCGTGCTCGTCTTGTTCATGGGGGGGGTCCAGCTGCTGTGCTTGAGCATCATCGGGTCGTACCTGGCCCACATGTACGACGAGGTGAAGCGGCGCCCCTCGTACATTGTCGAATCCGTCCTGAACCCGCCATCGGCCCCACCGGTACGAAAGCCCGCCGACGTCGAGGTCGACGAGTGGGGGTAGCGGACCTGGTTGCCACGCGATGCGCGATCTGCGGCACGTCGGGCAACGCCACCGAGATGTACGCCGCCAACTTTCGGCTCGACGATCTCAACCCGGTCATCTTCTCGGCTCGCAGGTCCACCGACCATGTGCACTATCGGATGGTCCGTTGCGATACCTGCGGGCTGGTGCGCTCCGACCCCACCGCCAGTCCCGACACGCTCGCCCATCTTTATCAGGAGAGCGGCTTCGATTACGACGACGAAGTGGGCAACCTCCGTGCGACCTACGGCCGTTACCTTTCCCGACTAGCCGCCTTGTGCGGACCGGGGGCGTCGCTGCTCGAGGTCGGATGTGGGAATGGGTTCGCCCTGGAGGAGGCGCTCGAGCGAGGGTTCGCCTCGGTCCACGGTGTCGAGCCGAGCACGGCCGCGGCGGCCGGTGCGGCGCCCGCGGTACGGCCGTTCATCGTCTGCGATGTCATGCGCCCCGGGCTCTTTGCGGCCGGACGGTTCGACGCCGTGTGCCTCTTCCAGATGTTCGATCACGTCGCGGACCCAGGCGGCCTGCTCGACGAGTGCTGGGCGGCACTCAAGCCCGGTGGGCACATCCTCATCCTCAACCACAATGTCGAGGCCGTCTCGGCGCGCCTGCTCCGGCGGCGCAGCCCGATCGTCGACATCGAACATACCTACCTGTACAGCCCTTCCACCGTGGCGCGCATCTGCGTGGCCCACCATTTCGACGTCCGCGAGCAGGGTTCGGTGTGGAACCGCGCCCGGATCGGGTATCTGACCCGTCTGGCGCCGCTCCCTGCGGCGCTGAAGCGGGCGGCGTTGGCTACCTGCGACGCAACCTGTCTCGGGCGCGTCAGCCTCCCTCTGCCCGTCGGCAACCTCTATCTCATAGCCCGGAAAGCCCCGGTCAGCGGCTGAACGAGGCGTAGAACTCCTGGATCTCGTGCTGGTCCCGGAGCCAGCCGACCAGCAGGCGGAAGCCGTCGCGAAGGTCATGCCGGGGCTGCCAGCCAAGTTGGGCCTGGATCAAGGCAGTGTCCGCCACCCAGACGTCGGTGTCCCACGATCGGGGCGCCATGGTCCCCCACGCCGGCTCGACCGCGATGCCCATCTCGGCTCGAACCAACTCGACGACCTCTCGTAGTGATGTCTGGCGGCCCGTACCGACGTTGTACACCGCTCCGGGCTCCTGATCGGGTGTGCCGGCAGCCGCAACGCACGCGTCCACGACATCGGCGACGTAGATGTAGTCCCGGGCCGTGCGGGGGCTGACGAGACTCGGAAGTTCGCCCACCAGTCCGCGCATCACCAAGGTCGGCATGAGCCGGGTGGGTTCCTCCCACGGACCGTAGACCGAGTAGAGGCGCAGGGTGCGGACGCCGAGGCCGGTGGTCTGGCCGGTATGGCGACAGAACAGCGTGGCTGACGCCTTGGTCACGGCGTAATGGCTGTTGGGTTCCAGCCATTCGACTTCGCTCGGTGAGTGGTCCTTGACGCCGTACTCCGACGACGTGCCGGTATGGACGAAGGCCTCGAAGCCGGTGGCGACCGCCGCTTCCAGGAGGTGGACGGTGCCGAGGACGTTGGTCGCCAGCATGGAGCGCAGATCGGATTGCCACGGGTACGCCCCATGGGCGGCCAAGTTGAAGATCCAGTCCGGCTGGACCTGGCGAACCGCGGCGGTGACGTTGGCTTCGTCCTGGAGGTCGAGGTCGACGATCCGGAGATCGTGCCGGATGTCTTCGATCCGCCAGAGCGAGCACCCCGGCCGCAGGAACACCCAGACCTCGTGGCCGTCGGTGACCAGCCTGCGGGCGAGATTGGCACCGATGAAGCCGGTCGCGCCGGTGAGGATGACTCGCTTCACACCGCTGGGTGGAGATCGGCGGTCGAGTCGTCCCGGAGGCGCACGCCGGCGGCCTCGAGCATGGGACCTCCTCCTCGTTGGCGCTGATGGACCCGCGGTAGCGTAGACCTCGAGGGGGCCGAGGCCGTGTCGTCGGGCCACCCTGCGCCACGGACTCGGTTGTATGACGGCGCGGGAGCGAAAGGTACTCGAATGTCGATCTGGCAGCATCCCGAACTCGACGGGTTCAAGGCAGACCTGGCGGACAACGAAGGGTACCGATACACGACCAACGCTCCCCTGAGCAGCCAGCTGGCGAACCAGCGTTGTACCGAGGCCCTGTTGGCCATGGCCGACTTCGGGGGCCAGCGCGTCATCGACATCGGCTGCGGCGACGGGACTTACACCGCCGAGCTGCTGACGCTGGCGGAGCCGGCCAGCGTGCACGGGGTCGACGTCTTCGCCCAGGCGATCGTGACGGCCCGGGGAAAGCTGTCCGATCGCCGGGTGACCTTCGCGGTCGGAAGTGCCTCGGACCTGCCCTATCCCGACGACAGTTTTGACATCGCCCTGGTTCGGGGCGTGCTGCACCACATGCCCAAGGCGTCCGAGGCGCTGCGGGAGGCGCTGCGGGTCGCACCCACGGTCGTCGTGCTCGAGCCCAATGGCTACAACCCTGGGCTCAAGCTCTTCGAGCGCTTCCACCCCTATCACCGGGCCCACGGGGAGATGTCGTACCCGCCGCGAACGCTGGACCGGTGGATCAGACAAGGCGGCGGCACGGTGCAACGTCGCACTTGGGCCGGCCTCGTTCCGATGTTCTGCCCCGATCGGGCGGCGGTGGCGTTGAAGAAGATCGAGCCGGGGTTCGAGCGGGTCCCCGTGTTGCGAGCCGTCGGCTGCGCCGTCTACGTGTTCGCCGCCGTCCGGGCCGGCGGTGGGCCAGGCGGTGGCTCTGCCTTCGGGTCTTCCGGCGCCGGGGGGATGCGCGGCTTCCTGCGGGGGCCCCGGGCGACCCAGCCGACGTAATCTCGCCCTGATGGCGCGCTTCGAATACTCCCGATGGGACGGTCTCCAGGTCGGCTTCGAGTTCGACGCCGACGATGTGCTTTCGGAGATCACCGACGACCTGCTGTACCACGGTGACCTCAACCAGGCGCTGCGGCGGATGCTGCAGCAAGGGTTCCGCGATCGCAACGGCGAGCAGGTGGCCGGGGTCCGCGAGTTGCTCGAGCGGCTACGCCGCCGCCGCCGCGACGAACTCGAGCGCTATGACCTGGGAGGGGTCTACGACGACATCGCCGAACGGCTGCGCGAGGTCGTCGGCATGGAGCGCGACGGGATCGATCAGCTCCAGGAGGAGGCGCGCCAGTCCGGCGACCAGCGCCGTCAGGAGATCACCGACGAGGTGGCGGCGGAGCGACGCATGCAACTCGACCTGCTTCCCCCCGACCTGGCAGCCCAGGTCCAGACGTTGCAGGAGTACGAGTGGACGTCGTCGGAGGCCCGGGAGCGCTTCGACGAATTGCTCGATCAGCTTCGCCAGCAGCTGATGCAGAGCTACTTCAACCAGATGGCCGGTGCGATGTCCGATACCTCGCCCGAGCAGTTGCAGCGAATGAAGGACATGTTCTCAGCGCTTAACGAGCTACTCGAGATGCGCCAGCGTGACCAGGACACGACCGAGGCGTTTGCACAGTTCATGGAGCAGTTCGGCGACTTTTTTCCCGAATCGCCTTCGACGTTGGACGAGTTGCTCGAGCAGTTGGCCCGCCAGATGGCGGCCATGCAGAACCTGCTCAACTCCATGACGCCTGAGCAGCGAGCCCAGCTGCAGGGCCTGGCCGACGCGCTGCTGTCCGACATGGATCTGCAATGGCAGGTCAACCGGCTCGGGGCCAACCTGCGCCAGGCGTTCCCGGGTGCCGGTTGGGACCGGGACGGCTACGGCTTCAGCGGCCAGGACCCGCTCGGGATGGCGGAGGCGGCATCGGTCATGAACCGGCTGGGCGACATGGATCAGCTGGAGCAGTTGCTGACCACCGCCACCAGCCCCGGGGCGCTGGCCGACGCCGACATCGAACCAGCTCGCGAGATCCTGGGCGACGACGGGGCCCGGTCCTTGGAGCGTCTGGCGGAGCTGGCTCGCATGCTGGAAGAGGCGGGTTTGATCGAGCAGCGCGAGGGTCGCCTCGAGCTGACCGCCGCAGGAATGCGGCGAATCGGTCAGAACGCCCTGCGGGATTTGTTCTCCCGGCTGGCCAAGGACCGCACCGGTCGCCATCAGGTGGATCGTGCCGGCATCGGCCACGAGCGGGCGTACGAAACGAAGCCGTACGAGTTCGGGGACCCGTTCAACCTCCACATCGAGCGCACCGTACGCAATGCCATTGGCCGTGGCGGTGGGGGCACGCCCGTGCGTCTGGCCCCGGAAGACTTCGAGGTCGAACGGACCGAGACGCTTACTCGCACCTCGACGGTGCTGATGCTGGACTTGTCACTGTCGATGCCGATGCGCGACAACTTCCTGGCTGCCAAGAAGGTGGCCATGGCCCTGCACACCCTCATTTCGATGCAATACCCGCGGGACTACTTGGGGATCGTCGGGTTCAGTGAGGTGGCGCGGGAGTTGAAGGCGTCGCAGCTGCCGGAGGTGTCCTGGGACTTCGTGTACGGGACCAACATGCAGCATGGTTTCCTGTTGAGCCGCCGGATGCTGGCCAAGCAGACCGGGACCAAACAAATCATCATGATCACCGACGGGGAGCCGACGGCGCACCTGGTGGCGGGCGGTGAGGTGTTCTTCCACTATCCGCCGGTACGCGAGACGGTGGAGGCGACGCTCACCGAGGTGGCCCGTTGCACCCGGGAAGGCATCAAGATCAACACGTTCATGCTGGATGCGACCGGGTATTTGAAGGAGTTCGTCGAGCGGCTGACGCGACTCAACCGGGGCCGGGCATTGTTCACCACCCCCGAGACGCTCGGGGATTACGTGCTGATCGACTTCATCGAGCAGAAGCGGGCCCAGCGGGGCGCGGCCCGCGGCGGGCGCGGGGCGCGGGGGGCTCGCTCGGCGTAGTGGGCTCGTTCGGCGTCGTGGGCGCAAGTGGTGACGGGGTCGGTGAGGGCGATGGTGCGGGCGGCGTCGACGATCGCAGGCGCGCATTGGCCAAGCTCACCCTGACGTTGCGCATCACGGGCGTCCGTTCTGACGGCTTCCACCTGCTGGACTCGGAGATGGTCACGATCGATCTGGCCGACGAGCTCGAGTTCGCCCCGGGCGACAACCTCGAGGTGGTTCCGGACTGGGCCCAAGCCGGCCGACGAAGCGATGGCGACGAACCCTGGGGAATGCCGGAAGACGATTCGAATCTGATCCGGCGGGCGCTCAAGTTGGTCGGGCGCTCGGCGTCGGTGCGGCTGCGCAAACGCATCCCGGTGGGAGGGGGGCTGGGCGGCGGCTCGGCGGACGCCGCCGCCGTGTTGCGGTGGGCCGGCGTGGACGACCTGTCGGTGGCCGCGTCCCTCGGAGCGGACGTTCCCTTCTGCCTGGTTGGCGGACGGGCTCGCGTGCGGGGAATCGGCGAAGTCGTGGAACCCTTGTCCTTCGAATCGCGCTCGTTCACGTTGCTGACCCCGCCCCTGTTCGTCTCCACGCCCGCGGTGTACCGAGCATGGGACGAGATGGGGGGCCCGGTCGGGGATGGCCCCAACGACCTGGAGGCGGCGGCGCTGGTCGTCGAACCGGGCCTCGCCGAGTGGCGCGATCGCCTCGGTGCGATGACCGGCGAGACGCCGATTCTCGCGGGCAGCGGATCGACGTGGTATGTCCGAGGATCGTTCGAAGGGCCGGGCCTGGTTCGATGCCGGACCGAGCAGCCCTGACCCAACCCGGCGCGGATCGAGCCCCGCCCCGGAGGCCGGCGGTCAGATGCGGACTAGCACCTTGCCGGTGTTGCCGCCCGTGAAGAGCAGGTTCAGCGCCTCGGGAGCTCGTTCCAGCCCCTCGACGACGTGTTCGCGGTGCTTGATTCTGCCGTCGGCGACCCAAGTGGCCATCTCGAGCTGGGCCTCCGCGAAGCGATCGGCGTAGTCGAGGATGATGAAGCCCTCCATCCGCCCGCGCCTGGTGATGAGGTTGCGGTAGTTCGACGGCCCGACGGCACGTTGGGCGTCGTTGTAGGTGGAAATGGCGCCGCACAGAACAACTCGGCCTCGCATCGCCAGCTGCCCGAGGCACACATCCAGGAGTGTCCCACCGACATTGTCGAAGTAGAGATCGATGCCTGTCGGGCACGCCTCCCGGAGCCGCCCTTTGACGTCGTCGGATGCATAGTTGATGGCGGCGTCGAATCCCAGTTCGTCCACCAGCCAGGCGCACTTTTCGTTCGTGCCCGCGATTCCGACGACCTTGCCTGCGCCTTTGATGGCCGCGATCTGGCCGACGACCGAACCCGTGGCTCCCGCCGCGCCCGACACCACGACGGTGTCGCCGTCTCGGACACGACCCACGTCGATCAGTCCGAAGTAGGCGGTCATACCCGTGATTCCGAAGATGTTGAGCGCGGTGGGCGGATCGATCCCAGGCGGCAGGATCTGGAGACCGGACGCGCCCTCGCCCGCCAGCGTGTAGTCCTGCCAGCCCGTTGGGCCGAACACCGAGTCACCGACAGCAAAGGTGTCGGTGTTGCTGGCGATCACCTCACCGATCCCCACGCTGCGAATCACCTCGCCGAGGGCGATCGGCGGAAGGTACCCCGCGGCGTCGTTCATCCACGTCCGGATCGTCGGGTCGATGGAGAGGTAGCGCACCCGCACCAGCGCTTGGCCGTGCCCAGGCGTCGGTATCGGAACCTCTTCCATGCGCACCGTCGAACCGTCGATCATGGCGGACGGGCGTTGCGCCAGAACCAGCCTGCGGTTGCGGTCGTTCATGGGTTGCCAGTCCCTTCCTCGACTCCGGCGCCCGGCCCGACCCCGGCGCGGGCGACCCGGCCGACGCCAGCGCGGGCGACCCCGGGGCCCCGGTCGCCCCCGGTGACCCGGTCGCCCTCGCTCACCTCGCGCATCCGGCTGATCTCGATGAACCCGCGGAGCCACTCGGGGAACGCCAGGAGGTCAGGCAGGACCACGTCGGCACCTGATTCCGCCAACGAGTCGGGCGAGGTCGAGCCGGTCGCGACGCCCACCGAAACGATCCCCGCCCCCTTGGCGGCCGCGACGTCGGCCACATGGTCTCCGACATACGCCTGGGCGTAGTGCTCCAGCAACGCCCCTGCCTTGGCGGCGCCGAAGAGCCAGCCGACCACGACGTCGGGGGAAATGCCCACCGTCTGAAGGCTCGTCCAGGCATGGGGCTCGAACTTGGCCGTCACCACGACCACCCGCCCGCCGAGGTCGTGCACCGCGGCCACGGCCGCGACCGCGCCCGGCATCGCCCCCGTGAGATGCAGGAGCTCGCCGTGAAACTCGCGGAAGCGCACGACCGCCGCATCCAGGTCGTGGCCGGCAAACCAAGGAGCCAGCGCAATCTCGAGCGGCGGCCCCAAGGTGGACACGATGTGCTCGACATCGATCGGCACACCCGTCTCGGCGGCCAGCGCCGTCATGGCGGCGCCGATGCTGCGTCGTGAGTCGATCAGGGTCATGTCGAGGTCGAAGCCGATGACCAGCCGACCATCTGACCCGGGACCGGCCACCGGCGGAGTGTACGGCGTCGGCTGCGACACTCTGGTCGCGACGTTGACGCGGTCGTAACGTGGGTACCCCGGTGATGTGCCAGGCTTCTCACGATGCACGTGATCGTGGTTGGATGCGGAAGAGTCGGATCGGAGCTGGCGGTGCGACTTCAGCGCGACGGCCACTCCGTTGCGGTTCTCGACAAGAACGGCAGGGCGTTCCGGCGGTTGCCCGAGGAGTGGCCAGGCCTGACCGTGGTCGGGTTCGGTTTCGACCGGGACGATCTGGCGTCGGCCGGCGTGGACCGGGCCGGGGCGCTGGCGGCGGTGACGAGTGGCGACAATTCCAACATTCTCACGGCTCGAATCGCCCGGGAAACGTTCCAGATCCCCAACGTGGTAGCCCGGATCTACGACCCTCGCCGAGCCTTGATCTACCAGCGACTGGGCATCCCGACCGTCGCCACGGTGACGTGGACCACGGACCAGGTGGTGCGCCGCTTGTTCCCGGACAAGGCGATCACCGAGTACACCGACGCCACCGGTGAGATCGACTTCGTCGAAGTGACGCTTCCTGACGGATGGGTGGGGAAGCGGTTGGGCGGCCTGGTCGAGGGCGACCGCTTCCG
>JAUTXM010000152.1 GCA_030838025.1 Acidimicrobiaceae bacterium | reverse complement strand
GATCTCCGGCCACGAACTCTGGCGTCGGGCCCGGTCCACCAGATCGGGGAACCAGCCCTCCACCAGCGCCGCCCACTGACCACCCCGACAACGCCGGGCCGCCCGGGGCCAACCCGGCCGCGATCGCCGGGGCCAGATACTGCGGACCGTCTTGGGATTCACCCCCAGCGACGAGCTCACTTCCCCGATCCGCCGACCGGCGTACCGATGCACCAAAATTTCGACCACATCGATCACCTTGAACGGCCGCTCATGAACGTCCGGCGGCGCGGCGGGGACCAGACGGCGGAGATCACCCTGCCGTTCCCCACCGCCGCCCACCCTGCCGCCTGGGGTGGAAACGGGCTCGGCCGCTGCGCCAGCAGCTCGACGGCCCGCTCCTCGCTCGTCGGTTGTCGACCCCGACAGATGCCTATAGCGGCGGAGTCGCCGAGGTGGTCACCGGCTAAGGGCGCCAGCCCTGACGAACCCGGACGCTGACCGGCTCAATGATCGCTTGCGCGGCCGCGATGGCATTGGCTTGTGGGGCTGGGCCGTTGACCACGACTGTCACGATGGCCTTCCCGATAAGCACTTTGGCCACGGCGTGGCGGGGCGGCAGGGCGGAGGTGTAGGCACGGTCGCCCAACGCGTATGGGTGCTGGTTCGGGTCGAACAACTGTTCCGACTGGAACGTGGCGCTCGCCTCGGCGGAGGTGTCGTAGAAGTTCACCGCCAAGGACACGTTCACGTTCGCGTCCGCGGCAAACCACCGGCATCCTGTCGATGAGGGTTCGACCACGACATCTCCAGCCTGCAGCAGTCTGGTGATCTGGGCGGTCGACGCCAACGAGCAGACTGACGACGCCGGCGGCAAGGTCGACGAATGGGCGGCTGAGGAAGGCGTGGTCAAGGAAAGTGATGCGGTGGGTTCCGAGGTCGACGTCGTTTGACCGTGTAAGACGTCCGCCGACGGGGTGCCGGAACACGCTGCGAAAAGGAAGACAGTGGCGAAGGTTCTGATGGTGAGGCGCCCGAGTCGAGGGCGGCGCCGTCGGTGTTGCGTCAGATTCGCCGACGTGCGCCGCCAACCCGAATCGGACACCTCGGGGTCCCACCCACGGTTAGGCTGGTAGCGAGGTCGCGCTCCTTTTGTGGTCGCGTGCGAAGCACCGAGCTCAGGCGGCACCAACCTGAATGACGCCTCATGTCTTTTCATGGTCGAACTCCGAGCAGGCTAGGCAAGTCTGAATTGAACGGACACGAGCGCGCCCGCGACCGTGCAGTCGATATCACGCGACGATATCCAATAGGAACACAATCAGTGCAACGAACAACAACACGACGCCTACCCTCAATTCCCACCGAGCAACGAACCGCTGTCCCCTCGCCACATCTTGGCTTTCCGGAGGGTCGTTTTCGACGTCTTTGGTCAACTCCATAAAGTAGCCGCCGAGGAGGATACCCAATACTCCTGCTGCGGCTAGGAACTCTTCAATCTGGCGAGTTAGCGGCTGGCCCATTGGGAGAGATTGCTCCACAGAAGGCTTCCGGCTTGGACTGCGACCCGCAATTCAGTTGGCGTTGCCGCCTTGAGTAAGCCGCCGGTGACGGAGGCTCCACCCAGGGCTGCAAAGCTGCCGGCGCACTGACCATGAGTACTCCAACCCGTGTCGAAGCACGTAGCGACCGAGCCTAGTTCAAAACACCTCTTCCGCCATTTGATCACCGTGTTCAACGCCCCCCCGAGATGCTCGGCAATCTTGGCGTTCTCCGCCCCGTCAGCGGCCTCCAGCACGATCCGCCCGAAAAGCCATGCGCAGCTCGGTCTTCTCCCGGCGAACATCGCCTCAAGGCGCCGGCGAGTCCGCATCGGCCAAGTCGATCACGAACGGGCTTCGCCTTGACATCGCACCTGCAAAGTGTGCGACGCGCTGCCCAACGATCTGATCCCCTCCGCACCCATGATCTTACGCGCATGTAGTTCCGCAAAGGACCACTAAGACGAGTCATGTGGTCGTTCGCATCGAGGTGATCACTCGGCCGAAGAACCGCTCAAGGTCTGGCGCCATACCGATCAGCCGCCGACCTGCCGATCCATCGCTAAGTCGAAGTTCGACCGATGCTTGCCACTCGTGGTAATACGAGTAGTCCGAGTATTTTGGAGCAGGCGGGTTCGGCGCTCCGAGCCAGTCCACGACGGCACCGGCAATGTAGACACCAGTAGGAACAATCGTGGCGGTCTTCGAACTGGGCACCGCAAGGCAATGTAAGTCGCAAGTGCCACTGGGTCTGGAGCCTCCGCCTCGAATTTTGAAGTCAGCAACAAGAATGTCATTGGCGTCAAAGCCGCAGGAGAGCCCGGAGCCGCCAAACGTAAGCGTGTTTGAGTCGAAGGAGCCGGCTGTCGTCTGGAGCGGCACGCCAGCCTTCGCGAATGGAGGTCGTAGCTCAGAAAGCAAGCTGGTACACACTTGCTGTATTCGGGGAGTGCTGCACGCGGCGTCATCGGCTCGGCACTCCTTGGTGAGCGTTATCATCACGTCGTAGAGCGCTCCGATGCTAGATAATGAGAAGGTGCTTGTGCCTGCCGTGGGGCCGCCCCCCGTTGTTGTCACGGACAGTCCTGGGTTCGGGGCGGAGGTCGTCGTGGAGCTAACGACGGACGTCGCACCTGCCGTTGTCGGAGACGACGCCGATCCTGCGCCGCCACCCCTGGCGCCGCTGCAGCCCCAGGCGAGGGCAGCAATGGCCACCACTCCGACGGCCGCAATGCGACGCCGACCGCATACCATCTGCATACTGCCAAGTGTAACCACACAATTTGACGGTCTACGTATCACGCCAACTTTCCTTCACCTCTTCGGTCCCCGGAGGTTCCCGAATGATGACGCCGAGTTCCATGGTTCAAGTGTCAAACACCAAAGATGGCCAGAATGAGCGCGACCAACAACAACGTCACACCAAATCCCACGAGCACTCGCGCCCCTCTACGAAACCCGAATTTGTATGCCTGCCGAGATTCCGAGGGATCATTCGCGAGGTCCTTCGTCAGGACCATCTCAAATAGGCCAAGGAGGACTAGACCAGCACCCAATATGGCGAGATACGCGATGCTGCGCCCCATTAGCGACCCACCAACTGTGAGATATTGTTCCAAGCAAGTCCCAATGCGTGGCCGGCCGAGCGGAGCTCCGGTTCCGTCGCCTTATTTGCAATACCAGCAGTTGTTACGGATGCGCCGAAGGCCAGCCAGCCGCCTCCACACTTCACCGTTATCCAACCTTTGTCGGCACGGTTCGCGAATGCGCTGCCAAATGATATACCGGTATTGATTGAACCAATAGTGCCCAGTACTGCCACGTCCGCCGGTATTTCCGCGATACCGCTAGCACCGACGCCCGCGATGGCTAACACCGTCCCCGCTAGTCCCAGCGTCTCGGAAGCGGCGTGCCAGTAGGTCGTCTTGCCGTAGTAGGCGGCGTTGCGGATTTTGTTGTTTTCCCGGAGGTCCTGGTTGTTGTTGTAGAAGTCCGAGGAGCGTTCCAGGAGGGCTTCCTCGTTGCCGGCCTTATGGAGGGCTTGGGCGGCGTCGCAGTAGTCGTCGGAGCAGAAGGAGATGTCGCCGCCGAGGTCGAAGCCGTTGATGGGGTCTTGGTTGGCGTAGTCGTAGTTGTTGGCGGACCCGCCGGGTATGGGGTCGGTTTGCAGGAAGCGTCCCAGGCTGGGGTCGTAGAGGCGGGCGCCCATGCGGATGATCCCTAGGTTGGTGTCGGTGGTGAAGCGCTCCGCGCCGCCCAGGTAGCCGAGGCGGCTGGCGGGGGCGGTGCCGACGCCGAACTCGTCGGTGGCCGGGTTGGCGCTGTAGCCGCCGGCGGCGTCGGTGGTGCCCACGACATCACCGTGGCCGTTTCGGATCTGCCAGGTGGCGGTGCCGGCCACGTCGACGCAGGCGCCCAGGTAGCTGGTCACGGCTCCCCCGGCGGCCGCTCGGGTGTAGGCGGGGCTGTCACCGAAGCCGGCGTAGCCGTACAGGGTGTCTTCGCTGAGGTTGTGGGTGGTGTCGTCAGTCACTTTGCGTTCCAGGACCCGTCCGCCGGGGGCCAGGGTTTCGGCCACGGTGGTGGTGCCGTCGTCGATGGTGGCGGCGTGGTCGTTGGCGCCGTAGCCGATGTT
>JAUTXM010000144.1 GCA_030838025.1 Acidimicrobiaceae bacterium | reverse complement strand
ACTGGTTCTTGATGGTCTCGATGTACGACGAGAACAGCGCGACGGCCGCAATGACCGCGGAGCCGATGGCAAAGCCCTTGGTGACGGCCTTAGTGGTGTTGCCCACCGCGTCCAGGCTCACCATGATCCGCTGGGGCTCGCCATGGAACTCGCCCGACATCTCCGCGATGCCGGCCGCGTTGTCCGACACCGGGCCGAAGGTGTCCTCGGACACGACGACGCCGGTTGTGGCGAGCATGCCCATGCCGGTCAGGGCGACGAGGTAGAAGGTGAACTCGATGTTGCCGCCCGAGATGGCCACGGCGACGCCGATGGTGATGGCGATGAGGATGACGGCATAGACGCTCGACTCGAGGCCAGAAGCGATGCCCGACAGGACCACGGTGGCCGGGCCGGTGCGGCTGGCCTCGGCGATGTCGCGCACCGGGGTGCGCTCGGTAGAGGTGAAGTACTCGGTCAACCGGGACAGCAGCTGAGCCAGGATCAGACCGGCCGTGACGGCCCCGAATACCTTCCAGCCCTCGTTGCCGTGCTTGTTGCCCACGTAGAAGATGGCGACGAAGAAGGTCAGGATCACCGTCAGGATCCCCGCCGCGAAGAAGCCCCGGTTGATGGGGGCCATGGCGGACTTGTCCTTGTCGGTGGCCTTGACCGCGAAGACGCCCACGATCGAGCACAAGACGCCGAGGGCCCGGGCGACGACCGGGAAGATCAGGCCCAGGGCGGGGTTGGCGCCGATGGAACGGAAGGCGGCCACGCCCAGGATGATCGAGGCAACCAGGGTGACCTCGTAGGACTCGAAGAGGTCGGCCGCCATACCGGCACAGTCGCCGACGTTGTCGCCGACGTTGTCCGCGATGGTGGCGGCGTTGCGGGGGTCGTCTTCGGGGATACCCGCCTCGACCTTGCCGACCAGATCGGCGCCCACGTCGGCGGCCTTGGTGAAGATGCCGCCACCGACCCGGAGGAACAGCGCCAGCAGGGAGCCGCCGAACCCGAAGCCGATCAGGATGGCCGATGACGTGTTCTGGAAGATGATGATGATGAGCGTCGCCCCGATGAGGCCGAGGCCGACGGTGAACATGCCGGCCACGCCGCCGGTACGAAACGCCACCTTGAGGGCGGCAGGCAGGGAGCCCCGCTTGGCGGCCGCGGCGGTGCGGACGTTGCCCTTGACCGCCAGGCTCATCCCGATGAAGCCGGTGAGGCCCGACATGAAGCAGCCGAGGAGGAAGGCGAGGGTCCGGAACACGCCGGACTGGGCATAACTCAAGGCCACGGAGCCGTCGGGACGGACGACCTTGGTGGCGGTGAGGAAGACCAGGATCACCAGTGGCACCAGGATGATCCCGATGGTCTTGAACTGGCGGCGCAGGTAGGCCAGCGCCCCTTCCTCGATCGCCTTGGCGATCTCGATCATCTTCGGCGTCCCCTCGTCCTGAGCCAGGACGTCTTTCATCAGCACGAGGCCGACACCGATGGCGAGCAGGGCGGTGATGGCCGAGAAGACGAGCCAGAACCACTCACCCCCGTGGAGGTGGAAGGACTGGTACCCCCCTTCCGCGGCGAGGATGCGAGTCATAGCGCCTGTTCCTTCCTGTGGTCATTGTCGGTGCCCGCGGCGATGGTTTGTTTGGTGCCGCGCGGGGTCTTCCTCACGAAAATCTGCTCGGCCACCCGCTCGCCGAGGGTGCGGTCATGGCCGTCGACTCGGAGGACGATCGGGCCGTCAAAGGGGTGTTTCTCCCGCACTTCGACCTCGACGCCGGGGCGAACGCCCAGCGTGTCGAGGAAGGTGATCATGTCCTGGTCGGTCGACCCCGACATGGCGACGACCGCGGTGTCGCCCGGTTCCAGGGCGTACAGCGACGGCATGGCAGGGATGTCGCTGACCTCGGGCTCGGGGATGGGAAAGCCGTGAGGGCAGGTCGATGGGCGGTGGAGGGCGACGAACAACCGGTCCTCGACCTCCTGGGGCAAATCGTGCTCGAAGCTCGGCGCCAGGCGATCGGCCTCGTTCCAGGCGTATCCCAGCATGTCCGACAGGAATCGCTCGACGATGCGGTGGCGACGGATGACCGACACGGCAATCCGGCGCCCACCGGGGGTGAGTTCCACTCCCCGGTACGGGGTGTAGTCGACGAGGCCCCGATCAGCCAGCCGTTTCACGACCGAGGTCATGGTTCCGGGGGTCACGCCGAGCCGATCCGCCAGGTCACCGGTATGAGCCGAGAGGCCGGCCCCCTGCCCGGAGGTCAGGCGATAGATCGCCTTCAGCGTCTCGCGTTCGGATTTGGTGACAGCGCTATCCATGACTTTGGCCGACGAAACCTTAAGTTTCGGACGACCAAAATGTCAAGCCCTTCGCAGTCCCGGTCCCCGCGTTCAGCCCTCGGTAAGGGTCTCGTCGGGCCCGAACTCCTCGGGCGGGTGCAGCTCCAGCGGCTCGCCGTAGACGGTCATCCGCACCGACGTGCCGCCCGGCGTCGAGACGAACTGCACGTCATCCACCAGCGTGCGGATGAGTGGGATGCCGAGCCCGCGCTCGAAGTTGAGCCGCTCGGGATCGGTGACCGGGGGATGCGTCGGCAGGTCGTCGGGGTCGAAACCGGGACCGTTGTCGGCGACGTCGACCTCCAGCTTCTCGTCGTCGTCTTGGACCAGGATCCGCACCCGTCCGTCGCTCCCGTCCTCGTCGACGGTGGGCCCGTACGCCTCGATCGCGTTGGTGCACGCCTCCGACACGGCCAACTTGAGATCGTCGATGCGGTCGTCGGGCAGGTTTCGCCTCGACGAGGCGATCGACGAGACGACCAGCCGGGCGATGGCGATGTATTCCGGACTGGCCGGGATCTCAAGTTCGAGGATCGTCTCCATGGGGCAGGGGCGCGACGCCGTGCTAACGGGCGGCCGCGGCCTCGACCGAGTCGTGGATGGCGAAGACCTTCGTCAAACCGGTGATCTCGAACACCTTCAGGATCCGCTGCTGGGTGCACACCAGACCCAGATCTCCGTCGTGGCTACGCAACCGTTTGAGACCGCCTACCAGCACGCCGAGCCCGGTCGAGTCGAGGAAGTCGACCCCTTCGAGATCGACGATGATCTGGTGTTTGCCCTGGCTGACCAGCTCCACCAGCTTCTCCCGCAGTCGGGGTGCGGTGTAGACGTCCACTTCACCCTTCACCGCCAAGACGGTGTAGGGGGGGTGGCTGTCGTCTACCGCGAGACCAAGATCCATCCGCTGCTGTCCTCCTCGACCCGATTCGGAGTACAAACTACCGCGCCGAGGTCAACCGTCCTCACCCGCGAGATACCGGATGCGGTTGGCAACGTTGACGGCGTGGTCCCCGAGTCGCTCGTAGAAGCGAGCGACCAGCGCCATGTCCATGGCGACGGGCACCCGCGTCTTGCCCGACGCCAGCTCGGCGGTCAGGTTGGCATGCAGGTCATCCATCTCTTCGTCACGGACGTCGAGGCGCCGGTGGCACAAGGGGTCACGCTCGAACCAGGCGTCGGAGGCGGTGCGCCACATCTCCACCCCTACCGTCCCCATCTGGGCGATCAGGCCCCGGGTGCGGGGCGTGAGGTCGTCGGCCAGGCCCGGTAAGGCCCGGCGTGCGATGTGTTCGACCAGGTCGTGGCTGCGCTCCAGTTCGGGCACGATGCGCAGCACGGACAGGAGAAAGCGCAGGTCGGTGGCCACCGGGTTCTGCAGGGCCAGCTCCTGGTTGACGAGATGCTCGACGTCTCGATACAGCGAGTCGATGAGGCTGTCACGCTCGACCACGAGGCGGGCCGCATCTCGGTCGCCCGAGAGCAGGGCGTCGGTGGCGGCGGCGATCCCCTCGCCGACCAGGGCGAAGAGCTGCACCATTTTTTCGTTGATCTCGTCCAGCTTGCGGTGGTAACGCTGGCGCAACTCGGTAGCCCTCGATTCCATCGCCGAGCCATAGCTGGTCATACGACCAGGGTACCCATCTGCGAAGCGGGGAACCCGGACAGCGGACGGCCCCCGTCAATCGCTACGCGCCACACTGGCGCCGGCCCACACCGACCGGCACTCGGCTTCAGGCCCCACCGACCGGCACCCTGCAACCAGGCAACATTGGCCCCGCCACCAGGCCATGCCGGCTCAGACGCGACCAGCCCACCACTGGCTGGCACCAGGTCATGCCGGCTCAGGCCTCGGGTTCGAGGACCTCCAGCGTGCCGGATCGACGGACCTCGGAGCGCAGCCACAGCCCGTGCAAGGCGATGACTGCGATCAAGAACCCGGCTCCGACCACGGCGATGGTTCCGACCGATGTCTTGCCCTTCTTGGGTACGACCGGGGCGGCGATCGATCCAGGGTCTTCGGCGGCCACCGTGGTCGACGGCTGCTGCCCGTAGGGCAGCGTGGGGGCGAACCCGGTGTCACCGCCGGCTTCGGGCCCGACCGCCGCCTGCGGCGCGGTGCCCGGCGTGGCCTTGAAGGTCCCGGTGCTGCTTCCGCCGGCGGCCTTGGCGCCCCCGGGCTTGGCGGTGAAGCCGGGCTGGGTCAATGGCGGGAGGGTTCCCCCGGGAATGGTCGTGCTCGTCGTCGCCGGCGGCCCCACCACGGTGACCGACTTGGTCGCAGGACTCGGGGTGCTGGCTACCTGCGACTTCGGGTCGTAGTTGGCCCCGTACCGGTAGGCAACCACCCGGTAGGCAAAGCTCCCCCCGCCCGAGGTGCTGTCGGTACACGAGAACACGGTCGGCGTGGTGCTGTTGTTGCACGCCTCGGAGCCGTCGTTGCGCAACACCCGGTAGGCGAATACATCCGGCTCGGGGCTCGGGGTCCAGGAGACTGCGACGCTGGTCTTGTCCGTCGACAGGTCGGCCTTGACCCCACCGGGGACCGACGGCGGATTGGCCAGTGTCGTGGACTTGGGCGCGGTGGTGGTGCGAGAGCATGGAGGAAGATTCAGGGGACGGCAGTCTTGCGCCGAGGCCGAAACCTTGTAGGTGCCGTTGAGTGCGAATCCGTTGCTGGTGGGAAACCTCAGCGCTGACGGGAACGCGTAGTCGCAGGTAATGGGTCCTGTCCCCGAGCAGGTGCCGTTGGTCAACGTGACCGACGTCTGAATCGGCTGCGGCGCCGTGCCGGGAACGGAGCCTGAGGGGCTCCACGCGACAGTGAGCGACACGCTGTTGGGATTGACGGATTCGAGAACCCCGTACGGGTCGGTGTACACCACATGGACGCTGCCGTCGGCTGCCATGTTGTCCACCTGGATATCGGGCATGCACGGGTTGGCGCCGCACCCGCCCGATGCCGGAGCGGCTGCTGCCGGCCCTGTGGAGAGGGCGGCGATCCCGAAGGCGCCCGCGCTGGCCGTCAGAAGCAGGGCCATCAGGCTCCGGGGCCCGCGGGTGCGCATGTCCGAAATGGCCCGCAAGCGCCCTAGGCGCTTTGCGAATTGAGCATGGTCGCCTGGACGATCAGCCGATGGCTGGCTGACCCCTTGGGCGTACATGTCGTCAGGGTAAGCAGGTGGTCGGCCCCCTTTGGCGCGGCAGGAGTGGGTGGCGTCTTGATCACGCCGACATCGTTCGGGAGGACCACGAACGGCTTGGTGTCCACCTGATAGGTGCAGCTGCCGACGGGCGTGTCGAGGATGATCTGGTCGCCGACGTTGAGCTGGTCGACGTTGGCCAGGGGCTTGCCGTAGGTCGTCCGGTGGCCGGCGATGGCGACGTTGCCGACGTCGCACGGCAGGGGGTAGCCGGGGTAGTGCCCGGCGCCCGCCTTCAGGGCGTCAGCGGAGATGCCCTCCACGACCACCACGTCCACGCCGAGGGTCGGAATCCGCAGTCTGGTGAGGCTGTCGCCCTCCTTTAGCCGGTGATTCTGGTAGGCGTCTTTCAGTTGCGGACTGGCCAGCTGATTACGCAGACGATGCTGCAGCTGATTGTGAACCCAGTTGGAATACAGCGGAAAGCCGAGCAGAACCACGGCCACCACGATGAGCAACGCGGTGCCCCCGGTGAGGGTCCGTCTCGCCCAGCGCTTCGCTCGCAGAAACCCGATTAGTTTGTCCACAGCCTCACCACCTTCGGTCAAGGCAGGATAGTCGGACCAAGTCGCGCTCCCCAGGCACCCTGGGCGCCCCTATCGGCGCGCGTTACGTGGCAGACGTCCCCCGTCGTGTTCCCACCCTGACACAAACCGTCGAAGCGGTGGTTAAGCGGGACATAAATACTCGCCACGCGAAGCGCCCGAATCGCCTCGAAAGGGGCGATCCCTCCTCCCCCGTACACTGCAAAACAATGGAGGCGGCCTTCTTCGACTTGGACAAGACCGTGATCGCCAAGGCGTCAATAGTGGCCTTCGGCGGCCGCTTCTACCGCGAAGGCCTCATCTCACGCCGCTCGCTCGTGCGCGGACTGTGGGCCCAGTTGATCTATCTCCACCTGGGGGCCAGCGAAGAGAAGCTGGCCCGCATCCGGGAGTCGACCCTGACGCTCACCAGGGGCTGGGAACAGCGACGCGTCCAGGCGATCGTCGCCGACACCCTCACCGCGGTCATCGAACCCATCATCTACGCCGAGGCGCTCGACCTGATCGAGTTGCACCGGGCGGCGGGCCGCCGGGTCTACATCATCTCGGCCTCGCCGGCAGAGATCGTCGAGCCCCTAGGCCGGTTCCTGGGCGTCGACAGCGTCATCGCCAGCCAGGCCCGGGTCGACGAGCACGGTCGCTACACCGGGGAGATGGAGATCTATGCCTACGGTCCGTACAAGGCCGACCTGATCCGGGCCGCGGCGGCCGCCGACGGCGTCGACCTCGACGCGTCGTTCGCCTACTCGGACTCCTACACCGACCTCCCAATGCTCGAGATTGTCGGCCATCCGGTGGTGGTCAACCCCGACCGGGTGCTGGCGAAGGTGGCGCGCGAGCGCGACTGGATGGTGCGCCAGTTCGTCCGCCCGGTTCGATTGCGCGACCGAGTGCCGGTGACGCCTGTGCGGGCCACCGCGGCCGCCGGCGTCTCGGTCGGAGTGGCCGCGGCGGCACTCACGCTGTGGCGAGCCCGGGTGCGGCAGCGTGTCGCCCGGCCCGTACCGCCGGCGGGCTGGGAACGACCGAATGGGTTCTGGGGGGTCAGCCGGTCCGGAGCTTGCGGACGGCGAAGACCGAAAGACCCACGAGCGCAGCCAAAAGGAGCAGCTTCTTCATGGTTGTCCACCGTACCCGACCATCACGGTAAGGGTCGGTTCAGGCGTCGATGAGCAGGGTCTCCAGACGCGCCTGCTGGGCCGAGGCGCGTTCGACATTGCCCGGCGTGGTGAGTAGCCGCTGGATCAGGAGTTCGCCGTCGCGCCAGTCGGCCAGGTCGTCGGCCAGCACGAGGCGCAGCGCTCGGATGGTCGGTCCTTCCGTGACCGCCGATCCCCCCTCGAGGTGGCGCTGGTAGGTCGCGACGAGGCGGGGGAGCAGCACCCGGTACACGCCGACCAGCTTGTCGATCGTGGTTGCCGATGACCGCAGCCCGGCTAAGAACGACTCCACGGTCGGCCCCGAGGCCGCCACGAACTGTTCCGCTTCGAGCTCCCGCAGCGCGGGCAGCCGTTCCCGCCACAGTGAGGCGTGCCAGGCGTGGTGGTGGCTGTCGGCCGCCAGCCGCAGCTTGACCTCAGGCTCGGGGACGGCCTGCACCCAGACGCCGAGGGTCTCGAAGAGTCGCTCCTCCAGCCAGGCGTAACCGCCGACAACTCGTGCCGCGTCGGCGAGAAAGGTGGTCATGCCGGACCGAACGCGTGGCAGTTCTGCCGACTTTGGCAGTTCTGCCGGGCGGAATCCGGCAAAACTGCCAGAGCCCGGCAAACTGCCACGCGTCGGGAGCCCCAACGGCCCACGTCAAGCACCCGCAGGCGGCGCACCGGATGTCGATCCGGCTGAATCGGGCGAACCGGGCGGCCCAGCCGGACCGGGCGAACCGGGCGGCCCAGTCGGATCGCGCGAACCGGGCGGCGACCCAGTCGGACCGGGCGAACAAGCCG
>JAUTXM010000139.1 GCA_030838025.1 Acidimicrobiaceae bacterium | reverse complement strand
GGTCACGGAGTTGGCATCCAATGCCGTCCTCCATGCGGGGTCGCCGTGCCTCATCACCCTCTTGATGGGACTGGGCGTGCTACGGCTATCAGTCCACGACGGCAGCACCGTCCCCCCGACGCCGCGCCGGAAGGAACTGATGGGCCTCTCGGGGCGCGGCCTGCGATTGGTGGACGTACTCGCCGACCGCTGGGGCGTCGAGGTCGCGGCGGGCGGCAAGGTGGTTTGGGTCGAACTGGCGGACGGGGCTGGACCGTCGGAGCCGCAGCCGTGAGTACCGTCGCCGAAAGCCTCATTCCCCCCAACGAAGCCGCACGAATCGACGTGGTTCGTCGCTACGAGATTCTGGACACACCTCCCGACGGCGCGTTCGATCGGATCACGTCGCTGGCGGCCCGACTCTTCGACGTACCGATTGCCATCGTCAGTGTGGTGGACACCGATCGCATCTGGTTCAAATCCCATCACGGCCTGCCCGATGTGTCCGAGATCGGACGCGACGCCGGGTTGTGTGCCTCGGCCATCTTGGAGGATCGGCCGCGGATCGTGAACGATGCCATCCGGGACCCTCGCACGCTGGCCAATCCGCTGGTCGCGGGCAGCTTCGGATTGCGCTTCTACGCGGGTGTTCCCCTCACGACCCACGACGGCTACAACCTCGGGACTCTGTGCGTTATCGACTACGAGCCGCGGGAGGTGACGGCCGATAACCTGACGACGCTGCAGGACTTGGCGGCGCTCGTCATGGACGAACTCGAGTTGCGGCTGGCTGGGCGGCGCACGATCGCTCGCGAGGAGCGCCTGCGCCACGAGGCCGAAGAACTGGCTGAAGCGCTTCAGGCAAGCCTGCTCCCGCCGCTGTCGCCGGAGCTCCCAGGGATGGAGATCGCGACTCGCTACCTGGCCGGAGAGCAGGGTCTGAAGGTCGGGGGGGATTTCTTCGACGTGTTCCGCTTGGCCAGCAATGACTGGGGCATCGTCCTCGGCGACGCCTGCGGCAAGGGAGCCCGTCCGGCGTCCCTCGCGGCGCTGGTCCGCTGGACGGTCCGGGCGTCGTCGGTGCGCTTGTTCAAACCGAGTGAGATCCTCTGCGAAGTCAATGCCGCCTTGCTGGCGAACAACGAGGCCGGTCTCGACGGCCATTTCTGCTCGGCCGCGTTTGCGCGCCTGGAGCTCGATACCTGCGGTGCGTGGCTGACGCTTTCCACCGCCGGTCATCCCCTCCCGGTGCTCGTGCGGCGCAACGGCACAGTCGAGTTCCGGGGCCGAACGGGTTTGCCGCTCGGCATGTTCGACGCCATCGAGCCCGTCGACGAGCGCGTGGGTCTGGGACCCGGCGATGCCGTGGTGTTGTATACCGACGGCATCACCGAGGCTCGGGACGACGCGGGCCGAACCTTCGGTGAGCACCGGCTGGTGGCGGCGCTGCAGGAGGTGACGGGAGCGCCTGTGGAGGCGATCGCGGACGGCATCGTCGAATCCGCCCGCCGGTTCTCGGGCGAACAGTTCACTGACGACGTGGCGGTCGTGGTCGTACGAGTCCCCGACGACGCCGGCGCCGAACCGCTCGCCCGGGTCAGCGCCGCCACCGGGTTGCCGGTCGATCAGCTGCAGCTCCCTGGCTACCCCCACGGGGCCTGACCGGGCGAGTATCGGCTAGGTGTCGACCGGGAAACGATGCCGGCGGCTGAGCCGGTCGTAGACCGCGAGTGTGTTCGGGTGGAGCCCCGTGAAGTCGCCCTCGAGTTCGAGGACAACGTCCATCTCGTCCATGATTCGTTCGATCTCCTGGCTCTCCCCGAGCCGGTCGGCCGCCTCCATCAACCGGACCCATAGGCGCTCGGTGTAGGGCTCGGCGAGCAGGCCCCGTCGAGCCGCCCACCGAGCGGCCAGCGGATCACCCGCCTCGAGGTAGAAACCGGCGGCCAGGTCGGCGGCGTCGGCGACCTCGGCTTCGATGTGCCGGGCATGGCCCTCGGTGTGGATCCAGCCGTAGGTCCGGCCTGAGATCACGGCCTCAAATGGTCGGCCCCGGACCAGCTCCAAGGCCTGGTGCAGCGCCGCTACCGATTGGTGATCGCGGCCGAATCGGTGCAGGGCACAGAACTGACTCCAATCTGACTGGACCTCGGGGCCGAGCTGGTACCGCTTCTCTCGGCCCTGTCCTTGAGCTGGCAGGAGCCGGGCGGCGCCACCAAGGGCGCTGCGGGCGACCGAGACGGTCGAGTCGCGGGTCGACGAGATGACGACCCGGGCCGCGCCTTCGCCCCACAGCGCCTCGTCCATTTCCGATTCACCGACGCCGTTGGGGTGCATGGCCAGGTAGACGATGAGTTCGCGGGACTTGGCCCGCTTGAACTCCGACGCCCCGTCGATCTCGACCGAACCCAGAACCCGCACCAGCACGGGCGGCTGCCCGAGGTCGGGGACTGGGGCATCGCTGGGGGAGCCGTTGGCGGTGCCGTTGGCGGAGGGGGTGCCGTTGGACGTGTGCAGCCGAGAGAGCCGTTGGGTGAGGGTGGTCGGACCCTGCGCCGATGCCGGCGTGGTCCGCCGGTTGCTGGCGGCCTCGTCGGGGCGTTGGACGCTCAGCTCGATGTGGTCATAGGGCGGATCCTCCAACGAGGCGCCGGTCGTGTCCTCGGCGACCTCGATCAGCTCGGAGATCGCCCGCACGGTGGCCGCGTCGAGAACCGTGGGTTCGATGGCCAATCGGAGGGGGTTTACCGGACAGGGTCGGGCCGCGGCATCGATTTCCCACCGGGCAGCGCTGCCGGCGCCGACGACGACGGCCGCCACCCCACGCCCCGGTTGGGCGACGGACGCCAGCAGGTCGAGCTCCCGGATGCTCGGGCGCCGGGCGGAGAGGACCACGACGGGTGGCCAACCGTCACCGGCCACGTCCCGCAGCCGCCCGGTGAAGGCGTCGGGGCATCCGTGCTGGCGAGCCGTGGCGGACATCACCTCGACGGTGGCCTGCAACTCCTCGGCCATCATGGCGATCGACGGCACCGTCCGGACATTGTCCGCCCCATCAAGTCCAGGCGGGAAGCCGACCAGCACGATGGTGGCGGCGCGAGCCCAAGGCGCACCGACCAGGTGGGCCGCCATGGCATAGAGCAAGCCTGCGGCGTCGGCGGGGTCGCCGGTGACGCCGACCAGGCCGGCCGCCTCGAGGTTGATCAGAGCGTCGGCGGAGCCGGCGGCGACTCGCCCGAGCGACGCCAGTGCAGGGAGCGGGGCCGACGCCGCTGGCCGGTCGGGGCCAACGTCGTGCGCCGCGATCCGCCACCGAAAGCCTTCGGCCACCGCCACCCATGGGGGAGGGGGAGGTGCCGGGTGGCCGAGGAGCACCTCCACCGAGTCGTCATCGACCAGAACCCCGAGAATTGGTGGCGGGGTCACGCCCAGGTCATCACGGACAGCGGCGATGAGTGCGGCGACGGCGCGTTCTACCAAAGGCATGCGGTCGGGAGTTTCGCTGCGGCGCAGGGCGAGCTCGGTGCCGGCGAGGGCGGGGCCGGGAAGGCGGATGCGGCGGCCCGGCGGCCGGTAGCGGGCTTGCTGGCGCCGCAGCATCCCGATGATGCCGAGGACCGCCGCTCCGAGCAGCCCTGCTTCGACCAACGCAGCGGTGTCGGCCCGACCCGTAGCCGAGTGCTGGGCCGCGGCCACTGCCACCATCG
>JAUTXM010000133.1 GCA_030838025.1 Acidimicrobiaceae bacterium | reverse complement strand
GTGCGCATCGGCAGGCGCCACCGGCGCATCGACCGTGAGGAAGCCCTGGGCTACCTGCCCACGCTCGACGTCGAGCGCCTGGCGGCGGGCTTCTTGTACTGGGACGCCCACGCCGACGACGCCCGCTTGACCCTCACGATCCTGCGGACGGCGGTGGTCAACTACGGAGCGGTGGCGGCCAACTACGCCCCGGTCACGGGTCTGTTGACGGCGGGTGCCGATGCGCGCGTCGGTGGCGCCCGGCTGGAGGACGGCACGGAGATCCGAGCCCACGCGGTGATCAACGCCACGGGCGTGTGGAGCGACCTGGTCCGGGGCATGGACGAGGGCCCCGGAGCGCTGGGCGCCCTTCGGCCCGCCAAGGGCATCCACCTGACGTTCCCCGCGGCGCGACTGCCGGCCACGGCGGCGGCCGTGTTACCCGTCCCCCGAGACCGGCGGTCCATCTTTCTCGTCCCGTGGGGTGACTTCACCTATGCCGGCACCACCGACACGGACTACCGCGGACCGCTCGACGATCCGGTGTGCACCCCCGAGGACGTGGACTACGTGTTGGCCGCAGTGAACGCCTCGCTGACCGCCAAACTCACCCGGGGCGACATCACCTCGACCTGGGCGGGACTGCGGCCCCTCGTCGGCTCGGCCAAGAGCGAACGGACGGCCGATCTCTCGCGACGCCACCGGTTGACACTCTCCCAGCGCGGCCTGCTCACGATCACGGGCGGCAAGCTCACGACTTACCGGCTCATGGCCTCTGACGCCGTCGACCAGGTCGTCGAGCTCCTTGGCCGGGGGGCGCGGCGCAGCCCGACCAAGCGCCTGGCGCTCCTGGGCGCGTCCGGCAGTGAAGCGCTTCGCTCCCCTGACGCGGCTCAACGCCTGGGCGTGGACGACACGATGCTCACCCACCTGGCGGGTCGCTACGGTACCGAGGCCCGTACCGTCATCGCCATGACCGAAGCCGACCCGCAACTGGGCCGCCCCTTGGTGCCCGATCTGCCGTACCTGCAGGCCGAGGCGGTGTACGCCGCCCGCTACGAGATGGCATGGACCCTGGAGGACGTGCTGGACCGCCGGACGCGTGCGTCGTTCCTGGCCCGAGACGCCGCGGCCGCGGCCGCGCCTGCGGTCGCCCGGCTCATCGCCCCCGAACTCGGGTGGTCGGTCGAGCGGGCCCGCCACGAGGCCGACAGCTACTGCCAATCGGCAATCCGATCCCGCGACGCCGCGGGCCTGAGCGACACCGGCGACCTGGCGCTGCACGGCCGGCGTTGACCGCCTGACGCGCCGATGGTCGACCAGGCACGGCGCGGCGCCCCGACGCCGCCCGTCGCCCTCGAGCTGGGCGGGGGGGCCGAGGCCATCCGCGCTCGCTTCGAGGCGTCGGAGGTCCCCGTTTCCGACGCCGTGATCGAACGCCTCCGCGGCGTCTGCCGCAACGTCGATACCGGCCTCGACGCCCGGGCCGACGCCAGCCGGGACTGGTGGCCGCTCACGGTGAGTTGGGCGCTGCTCGGTGAGGTTCCGGCGCTGGCCGCGGTGCTGGCCCAGCCGAGAACCGCCTCCGAGGTGGGGGCCGTGCTGGCGGTCTGCGACGAGGCTCGGGTGCCGGTGACGGCCATGGGCGGCCGCAGCGGCGTGTGCGGCAACTCCGTCCCCATCTTCGGCGGCGTCCTGCTCGACCTGACCGGACTGAGCGGGATCGTGGGCGTCGACGACGAGTCGCTCCTCGTGGATGTGGCTGCCGGCACCTTCGGCAACGTGTTCGAGGACGAGTTGCGACGCGAGCATGGCCTCACACTGGGCCACTGGCCGCAGTCCATCGCCTTGTCGACGGTGGGCGGTTGGGTCGCCTGTCGGGGCGCCGGCCAGTACTCGACCCGCTACGGGAAGATCGAGGACATGGTGGCCGGTTTGCAGGTGGCGCTGGCCGACGGCCGGGTGATCCGCACCGGCGGGGCCGCACCTCGGGCCGCCACCGGCCCCGACCTGACGCAGTTGTTCGTCGGGAGCGAGGGGACGCTGGGAGTCATCACCGAGGCCCGCGTGCGGGTCCATCCCGTCCCTACGGCGGAGCGGCGGGCCGCGTTCGGCTTTCGTTCCTTCGCCGACGGCCTCGACGCCTGCCGTCGTGCCCTGCGGCGGGGTGCCACTCCGGCGGTGCTGCGCCTGTACGACGAAAGCGAGAGTCGCTCGGGCTTCGGCCGCGAGTCCGGCTCCGGCGATGGGTCCGGCGATGGGTCCGGGTCCGGGTCCGGATCCGGGTCCGGCGATGGGGATGCGGGCGACCGCGACGGCACCCGAAACATCCTCATCGTGCTCGACGAGGGCGACCCGGCGATCATCGACGGCGTGATGGCGGTGGCGGTCGAAGCGTGTATCTCGGCCGGGGGCCGGCGCCTCGATCCCGAGCTGGTGCAGCGGTGGCTCGACCGTCGCGACGACGTCTCGGCGCTGGAAACGGCCACCCGGGCCGGTCTCACCGTCGACACGATCGAGGTCGCCGCCCGGTGGCAGGTGTTGGCACCCTTGTACCGCGAGGTGGTCGACGCCGTGAGCGCGGTCGACGGCACCCTGTTCGCCAGCGCCCACCAATCCCACGCCTACCGCGACGGGGGCTGCCTGTACTTCACCTTCGCCGGCCGGCCCGCGGCCGACGGTGCGGCCGGGGCCATCGCCAACGCGGGCGACGCCTACTACCGCCGGGTGTGGG
>JAUTXM010000132.1 GCA_030838025.1 Acidimicrobiaceae bacterium | reverse complement strand
AGGCTGCCTCGCAGCCGTAGCCACCGGGGCTCGTCGCCCTGATGGGCGGCGCCGTCAACGGTGTGGTCACAGGGACCGGCGAGGTCGACGCTGCCGAGCCGGGCGCCGGCACCGATGTCGGGAAGGTTGGCGGCGGCGCCGCCGGGCCCACGGCACGAGGGGGTGACGGTGCCACGCTCGGTGCGGGTGCGGGTGCGGGTGCGGGTACGGGTGCGGATGTGCTCGGTGCGGATGTGCTGGGTACGGATGTGCTCGGTGCGGAGGCGGTTGTCGGAGCAGGACTCGGGGTCCGAAGCGCCGCGGGCTCCGGCGGGGCGACCGGCCGCGCCGCCGATACCACGGGCGCGACAACCTGGGCCACGCCGAGCGCCAGGATCGCCCATGCGGCGACGGCCAACGCCCGCTCTTGACGAACCCTCCGGCTCGGGCGCGCCCTTCGACCACCACGCCCAACCCGGCGTCCCCTCGGCGCCATGAAGCGCCAGGATAAGGCTCGGGCGCGGTCCGCGCGGCGGGTCGCCTCCACCCGCGCTTCGAAAACCAGATGCTGGCGTCGCAGGCCGCTGCGAGACTGGATCCATGTCCTCGGGCCAAACCGTCTTGCGCGCTACCGCCTTGGTGAAGCGCTACCGGCGGACCCTCGCCGTGGCGGGCGTCGACCTGTCCGTGGACCCGGGGGAGCGGGTCGGCCTGCTCGGCCCCAACGGAGCGGGCAAGACCACCACGCTCATGATGTTGCTCGGCGTGGTGCGACCCGACGAGGGCGTGGTCGAGATCGCGGGCCACACGCTGCCCGCCGAGCGGAGTCGGGCCATGGCGCACGTGGGATTCGCAGCCGGCTACCTCCCGCTGCCCGAACGGCTGCGGGTCCGCGAGTTCTTGACCCTGTTCGCCAAGCTGTACGGGCTGGCGCACCCCGGTCCCGCGGTCGAGGAGGCCCTCGACCGCTTCGGCATCGCCCATCTCGCCGCCAACATGGGCAACGAGTTGTCCTCGGGCCAGCGCACGCTCGTCGGGATCGTCAAGGCGACCCTCCACCGCCCTCGACTCCTCATCCTCGACGAACCGACGGCGTCGCTCGATCCCGATGTCGCCCACAAGGTCCGGGCCGGCCTGGCCCGGATCTGCGCCGAGGATGACACGGCTCTGCTCGTCACGAGCCACAACATGACCGAGGTTGAGCGCCTCTGCCAGCGGGTCGTCTTCCTCTCCGGCGGGCGGGTCGTCGCCGACGGCTCGCCCGACGAGGTGGCGGCATTCTTCGGCCGCGACGACCTGGAAGGAGTCTTCCTCCACTTGGCCGAGACCGAAGGCGAGCGGGCCCGATGAGCGCGACGAGTTCGACGTCGTGGCTGCGGGTCCGAACCGTGGCCCGCCGCCACGCCTACGTACTCCAGCGGGCGCCCCAGCGCTGGTTCGACGTGGTGTTCTGGCCCGTGGTCGACGCCATCTTGTTCGGTTCGCTGGGCGTGTACTTCAGCCGAACCTCAGGGACCGGGCCCAAGGGCGTGGCGTTCCTCCTTGCCGGAATCATCTTGTTCCACGTCGTCTTCCAGGCGGAGATATCCCTGGCCACGGGATTCATGGAGGAGACCTGGTCGCGGAATCTCCTCAACTTGATGGTGACGCCGCTGACCGAGTTCGAGTTCGTCGCGGGCGTGGCCCTGTTCGGACTGGCCAAGCTGCTCATGGGCGTGGGGACCGTCTCCATCGTGGCGCTGGCCCTGTTCGCCTTCCGGATCACCGACGTGGGCATCGCCCTGATCCCGATCATCGCCATCCTGCTGATCGTGGGCTGGTCGATCGGCCTGGTCGTCATCGGCATCATCCTGCGGGTCGGTCAGGGGGCCGAGATCCTGGCCTGGGGCCTGATCGCCCTGATAATGCCGCTTTCCGGTGTGTTCTACCCGGTGACGGCCCTCCCTGGCCTACTCCAGCCGCTCGCCGCCATCCTTCCGACGACCCACGCCTTCGCGGCCGCCCGCGACGTGGTCGCCGGTCACGCGCTGCCGTGGGACCAGCTGGCCCTGGCCGCGATCGGCAGCGTCATAACCGCCGTCTTGGCCGCCGCGTTCGTCACGCGGATGCTGCGGGTGTTCCGCTCCCGGGGCTTCATTTCCCGCCACACCTAGCCACACACCCAGGCACACGCCCAGGCGCACGCGAGGTCACACCGGACGCGGCCGGCGACGACCTACAATCAGGCGTCCTTCGACCGCCACCATCGACTGGCGGTTGGGCAGAGGAGCTTGCTGCCAGTCTGTGCCAGACCTGATCGATACCGAGAGTGCGCTCGGCCAGCTGATCGACCACCTCGTCGGGGTTGAACGCTATGCCCTCGACACCGAGTTCCACCGGGAGCGGACCTATTGGCCCGACTTGGCGCTGGTGCAGGTGGCGTGGCCGTCGAGCGCCGGCCGGCCCGCGGGGGTTGCGCTCATCGACCCCTTGGCCGTCGACTTCCGATCCTTCGCCACGGTCCTCACCGGGGAGGCGATCCTCGTTGCGCACGCCGCTGATCAGGATCTCGAGGTGTTGTTCCAAGCGTGCGGGGCCCGCCCGAGCCAGCTGTTCGACACCCAGATCGCGGCGGCATTCCTCGGGCACGGATTGGCTTCGCTGTCGGCGCTGGTCCACACGTTCCTCGACCTGCGCCTGCAAAAAGGCGACCGGTTGACCGATTGGAGCGTCCGCCCCTTGAGCGCCGGGCAGCTGGCCTATGCGGCCGACGACGTGGCCCACCTCCTCGATCTGGCCGACGTCATCGCCAAACAGCTCACGGAGCGGGGGCGCTTGTCATGGGCCGAGGAGGAGTGCGAGCGGCTGCGCCAGCGCGCCGTTGGTCCAAGCGATCCCGCACGGGCCTGGTGGAAGCTGCGCGACGCCCGCCAACTTCGCGGCCCCGCCCGCGGCGTGGCCCAGGAGGTGTCGGCCTGGCGGGAACTGCGCGGACGGGAGGTCAACCAACCGGTCCGCTTCGTCCTCCCCGACCTGGGGCTGCAGGCGATCGTTCACGGCCAGCCAGGGACGACGGCGGCGCTGCGCGCCATACGAGGTCTCGACGGCCGTCACCTTCGGGGGGACGTACCGTCGCAGATCCTCGATGCCATCACCCGCGGTCGCCAGTTGCCCGACGAGGCGCTGCAGCTTCCGCCCGCCGATGAGGTCGATCGCAACTGGCGCCCCGCCGTTGCCTTGGCTGCGGCGTGGATCGCGCAACTTTCACGAGACGAGCGGATCGACGCCTCGTTGCTCGCCACGCGGTCCGATCTGGTCGCCTTTCTCTCCGACGAGCCAACCTCGCGCCTGGCCAGTGGATGGCGGGCCCAACTGGTCGGCCAGCACTTGGCCCGCTTGGTCGGTGGCGACGCCGCCCTCGCCTTCCAAGGAGCGGGTCGGCTAGTCCTCGAAGCGCGTTCCCACCGCCCTCTCAGCACGCACCAAGCGCCCGACAGGGTCGAACAACGAGACCCGTTGGAACCGCTCCCCGCCGCCGACCCACAAGTCCCGGTCGACGCAATCGACGCCCTGGACCTCCTCGACCCCTTGGATGGCGTGGATGCAATCGAAGACGCCGTGCCGACCGTGCCGACCGTGCCGACCGTGCCGACCGTGCCGACCGTGCCGACCGGCTCGACCCTAAGGCACGACCCCGTCTGAATCCGCGGGCTTGGGCCGAAGGTCGATGCGCAATGTGAGGATCCCGTCGTCGAGCGTCGCCTCGGCATCGCCGATCATGGCGTAGTCGAGGAAGTCGATGCGGGCCTGGTCGATGAACCTTTTGCGGTCGGCTCCCTCGATCGGCGGTATGCCGCGCTGGCGCACTGCCTTGGCTCGGGCCTGGAACCGGCCGATCATGGCGTCGATGTCCAGCGGAGTGTCCACGCCTTGAGGCTATCGCCACCGCGACCTCGAGTACCCGGCTGACGATGACACCGTCGGGACGACGCCCGCTCGAACGATGCAGCGGTAGACTCTCGACGTCAAGCTCGTCTCATCGGGGAGCACCGCGTGAAAAAGGGACGGCATCGGCGCTTCGAAGAAGCGCGCGCCTTAAAGCGCTCGGCCGAGGTGATAGTAGAACCCTGCCCCGAATGCGGCGCTGAACCCGACGAGGATCACGCGTCGTGGTGCCTCGCAACTGAGGACGAGGAAGACGAGGAGTTCTCCGACCAAGAAGCCGATCACTCGCCGACATAGTCGCTCGCTCGGTAGAGTCTCGCTCCTGGTGCGGGGAGGCGCAGCGGAACGAAGGTCGTCGCGACCGATCATGGTCGCCTTGGCCGCGGCAATCGCGGTGGTGCTGGTCAGCGCCGCTGTCAGTTTGATCCTCCCCGGTCAGTCCGGCCACGTCGACGAAGCAGCTGCCTTCGGGCGCGCCCACGGGCCATACGAAGGCCTCGGCACATGGGTCGACATGTACTCCTGGAGCGACACCTTCACTGGTGGCATTCCACGGTTCGGCCTGGCCGACGTCGACGCCATGGCAGCTGCCGGGGTTCAGACGCTGTACGTCCAGGCGGCGTCGCAGACCGGGCCCGCCACGGTCCTGGAGGCGGACCGCCTCTTGCCCCTCATCCGCCGGGCTCACCAGCGCAGGCTTTCGGTCGTGGTGTGGTACCTGCCCACGCTGGTCAACCTGGCCGACGACATGGCCCGCCTCCTCGAAATAGGCAGGCTGCCGGCCGACGGGGTCGCCGTGGATATCGAATCGACGGATGTCGCGGACGTGGAGCAACGCAACGCGGCCCTCGTTTCGTTGTCCCAGCAGCTTCGCCACGCCCTGCCTGGCCGGCCACTCGGGGCCATCGTCCTGCCGCCCACCCTGCTTGAGGTCGTCAATCCCAAGTACTGGCCGAACTTCCCTTACGCCGCCATCGCCCCGTCGTATGACGCCTGGCTCCCAATGGCGTACTGGACCGGCCGGCTGGCAAGTTCAGGGTTCCGGGATGCCTACCGCTATACCGTCGACAGCGTGAGACGCCTGCGCCGCGATCTGGGCTCGGCGGCCGCCGCACCGATCAATCCCATCGGCGGCGTCAGCGTCGACGGGATCGGCCTCGGTGACATGAACGGGTTCGTCAAGGCGGCGAAGGACACGGGCAGCGTCGGCGGCAGCGTGTACGAATGGCCCGGAACCGACCCTGCCGCCTGGCCGGTACTCCGAGCCCTCCGCGCCTGAATCTCCGGAGCGCCGCCTGGCGGCGGGTCGTGCCGGGGCCCGCAGGGCCGGCAGTCGGGCCTTTGTTTGCACTAAGTCACCGTGGCGGTGACCTTTTGCTAGGAAAGACTTCAGAACGGGCCGGCGGAGCCCGCCCAAGCCCGAGCGAGCTAGGGCAAGGGCTAGGAAGGCCTATGGAGAATCGGCGCGTCGGACTGCGGGGTGGGGCAGCGGCAGGCCGACCGAACCCGAACCCGAAACCGCACCCGAACCCGCACCCGCACCCGGACCCGGACCCGAACGAGCCCCACGACTGTTGCCGACCCGGGCGTCGAGGTAACCGGCCACCAGCTGGTACACCGAGGCGCCGCACAGCTCGACCAGCTCGTCTCGCATGGAG
>JAUTXM010000126.1 GCA_030838025.1 Acidimicrobiaceae bacterium | reverse complement strand
GCCAGGTCAGCGCCGTTGGGCGCCGCGCCGGGCCCCGGTGGCCGGGCGGGTGTTTGCGGGACGGCCGGTGCTGCCGGTGCGGCGGGTCCCGTTGGCCGGGAGGGTCCCGAAGGTGCGGCCGGGGCGGCCGGCACCGGTGCTGTAGGGGCGGCGGGGCCCGTTGGCCGGGCGGGTCCCGATGGTGCGACCGGGGCGGCGGGTGCCCGCGGTGCGGTCGGGGTGGCCGGTATTCGATGCGATGCGGCCTCGCTCCGTGACGCCTCGGGGGTAGCCCGTGGTCGGGCCGGCCCGGTGACGGTGGGAGCCGGCCACTGGCCTGACGGTGGCAGGAGAAGGACTTCGCCCGGGTAGATCGTGCGGGCGGCAACGCCGTCGCCGCCCAGGTGGCGGCCGCCGGCGTCTCGGATCTCCCGCCACCGAATCCCGCTGCCGAGGTGGTGTTCGGCGATGGCCCACAACGAGTCGTACCGCTTGACGACGTAGCGGCGCGATCCCAACGGGTGAGCGGTGGACGGATGTGCCGGCGCAGCCACGTGCCCGGCAGCCATCGCCGTGCCGGTGACCACGGCGCTCGATCCGGCCGTCGGCATCGGCGGCGGCGGCGCCTGGGCCAGCGCGACCGGTGCGGGTGCCGGCCTGGGATCGGCCGACGCCACCGCCAGGCCGCGCTGTGGCAACAGGAGCGCAGCGGTCAAGATCAGCGTCCGAGCCCAACCCTGCAGTCCCGGGATGGCGATGCCCGAGCGGCGCTTGCCGGATGGCGCCTGCCGGCCGAGGCTGACCAACTGGCCCGTAATCTCAATAAACACGGCAAGGGCGAACAGCGCCCAGACCAGCCAGCACAACAGCGCCGCCGCTCGCAGGAGCGCGCTGTCCGTGACGCTGTGGGCCAGCCCCTGGACAACGCCGTGCCATGACGGGACGCCGCCGGGCGGCCGCTGGTCGAACGCCACCAAGGCGAGAGGCACGCCGACCAAAGCCGCCAACAATGCGGCCAGAGCCGCGAGCCCATGGACGACCCGCCCGGCGCGGGTCATGGGGCGTCGGTTTCCACGCCACGCACGGCGCGGGCCGTCCCTCGCCCCGTCACCGTGACCCAGAACAGGCCGCCCGCCCCCAGGATGTACAGCCGCTGCGGGAACGAAACGGTCACCGTCACCGCGTCGCCGCTCACCGACGCTCGCCCACTGTGCCCGGTCGGCCCCAGAAATGTGTCGACCGCCGTCTGGGCCTGACCCGGGTCGAGCACCGCCCCACTTGAGCTCCGCGTCGCCGGGGTGATCGCCTGCGCCGCCGCCCGGGCGGCACCGTCCGCCTCGTCGATCGCCTCCCGCCGAGCCGCCAAGGTGTACCCCCCATCCAGCACCAGGCCGATGAACAGCACCAACGCCAGGGTGATGATCACCACAAAGGCGGTGACCATCCCGACCTCGGCCGCGCCGCCGCGGTTCACCGGTCGCTCCCGAAGGTGTCCACCACCGCGACCGCTCGGGCGCGAAACGTCCGGGCGCCGGCGATGCGCAGGCCCAACACATCGTCGAGGGCGACGGTGCAGCTGACGTCTGCCACGATCTCGCCTCCGGGCCGCAGGTGCGACGCGTCGATCACCACCTGCGGCGCTTGGCACGACACCTTTCCGGCGTTGAGGCTGTCGAGGCCCCGCTGCACTCCGGCGGTTGTCGCCGCTTGAGCGGTCGGCCAGGTCGACGCCTCCCGGGCGGCATCGCGCGCGGCCTCGGTGACCTGGTTACGGGCTAGGGCGAACCGGCCCGCGACCAGGGCGAACATCATGAGCACCAGCAGCACCGGGGTGATCAGGACCATCTCCACGGCCGCCGATCCGTCGTCGTTCACCGCGCCAACCGCCCCCGGAATCGTTCCGTCGTGCTCTCGGCGACCGCATGCACCGGGAACGACACGAATGGCACCACGGCGATGCAACGCCCCCGCACCTCGACCCGGGCCAGATCCGAGCTACGCGACGCCGTGACCTGGCGACCCTCGAGGATCGTCCTGCCGGATTGATCCAACAACTGGTTTGCTCGGGCACTTCCGGCCGCCGCGCTTCCGCCCGCCACCCGGGAAACCCTCACGCCATCTTGCGCGGCGGCGTCGGCCAGGGCGGCGGCGTGGTACCACAGCGCAACTTGGATGCTGAACATGACCAGCAGGAGAAGTACCGGGAACACCAGGACGGCCTCGAGGGTCGCGACGCCCGATTCGGACCCGGCTCCCTTTTTCCCAATCAACTGGTGGGAATATTGTTTGCTTTGCTCATCACTTTCGCCACAATGACGGCGCCGGCTGCGATCGCAAGCCCCGCGAAAATCGCAATGAGTATTACCGTCTCGGTGGTCATGCCGCTCTCGTCGTTTTTCGAGGCATCCCACCGGGCACGCAACCAAAGGACTATCGGCAGCAAATACATCATGTCGGAAAATGCCTCCAATTGTGATTGTTGAGTTGACATGGGGAAGAAAGTTCAGATGCCCTCGAGCACCCGAGCGATGGCGGGATAGCCGATAAACAACACGAACCCGAAGAGCAGGAGAATGACCGGGAGTGACATGCGTTCGCTCGCCGATTGGGCCGCGGCTTCGACATCCGCCAGCCCTTTTACTCGAAGCGCCTGAGCCTTGGCGGCCAGGCTGGTGCGGACCTTGGCGCCGTTGTCGCCGGCCAAACTGACGGACGCGGCCAGCTCACGGAGATCGCCAATACCGAGTTCGAGGCCCAGATGGTCCAACCCGTTCCACGGCGTGTCGCCCATGATCTTGGCCCGGTAGAGGGCTTGGCGAATTTCGCCGAACGCCCATCCCTGACCGGCGCCCGCCGCGGTGTCGAGCGCGCCTTCCACGCCGCGCCCGGCGGCCAGGTTGACCGCCACGAGGTCCAAGAACGCGCTGAGGGCGTGGTTGAAGCTGCGCCGGCGGCCCCGGGCCTCGCTGGCCAGCACGACGTTGGGCAGGACCGCCCCGCCGACGCCGAGCGCCAGCAGGAGGGCGGCGGGAAGCTCGAAGGGCACGGAGATGCCGGCGAGGCCGAGCACGACAAGCAGCGCCGGAACGAGCAGCGCACTCTCGATCGCCGCGGTCAGGCAACGCACGACGTGGGAGCCGTTGCTCCGCCCGACCAACCGCAGGTCGGTGGCGACCGAGGGGGTGATCAGCCGGCCGATGCCAAGTGCTCGGGCCAGCGGCTCGAGGATCCCACCGGTGGTGTCCGGGAGACCATCGACGACGCTCGTGGCCCCGCCGATTCGGGCCAGGGCCCCGCCCAGATCGGGCCGGGCCGGGGTCATGGCGCGCACGACCACGATGACGCCGAGTCCGATGCCCGAGCCCGCCAGAAGCATCAGGATCATGGGCTGTCCCCGCCACCGGGAGCGACGGCG
>JAUTXM010000088.1 GCA_030838025.1 Acidimicrobiaceae bacterium | reverse complement strand
GGGGAAATGACGCCGGAGCTTGCCAGGTCCGCACCGTAGGGTCGGGTACCGACGACGAGGTAATAGGCCTGGGCCTGGGGAACTGTCGACCAACTGAAGGGGATGAATGGATTGACGTTTTTCTGCCCGTCCCAGTTGGGATAGGTGAAGGAGGCGGCCGCGGCGGTGCCGGTGGGATCGACAGTGACCACGACGCCGTGCTCGGGGAACTCCGAGTCGATTCCAACCGCTTCACAAGTGGCGCCCGAGCAGGCGACGCCGAGGAGTGTGGAGGTGTGCAAGGCCACCTGGGCGCCGCTCGGAATGCTGTCAGTGACCGTCACCACCGCGCCCCGGTAGCTGACCGCCGCGCCCACCGCCTGACAGTGGCTGGCGCTGGTGCAGGAAATGCCCGACATGCTGTAAATCCCGAAGACCGTATGGGGATACCAAACGGCGCCGTTGACGATACTCATCACAACACCCTCGCCATGCATGTCCTGACCCGCGACCTGGCAGGTGTTGGCGCTCGGGCAGGCGATGGCCCTGAGCACGCCGGCGCCAAATGATTGGGCCGCGGGCCCTGGGGTGCCGTTGGTGATGGCCAGCCACGCGGCCTGGTCTTCGCCGGCATCGGCTTTGCCCACTGCCTCGCACACCGTGGCACTCCCGCAGGCCACTGCCACGAGCTGGAACGTGCCCGGGACCACCTGGGCGGGCGCTGGGGTGCCGTTGGTGATGGTCACCGTTGCACCGGTTGTGTAGTACGGCTCGGCGGTCGAACCCACCGCCTGGCAGGTCACGGCGGTGGGGCAGGCCACTGCGAGGAGCCGAACCGGAACCGTCTGGGCTGGGGTCACGACACCGTTGGTGATCGTTACCACGACGCCTGGAGCGTCGGAAATGCCTACACCCACCGCTTCGCAGACGGTGACGGTGGGGCAGGCGACACCGGACAGGCCTCCCGATCCGGGAACCACTTGGGCGGCGCCGGGAACGCCGTTGGTAACCACCACGACCACGCCCTGGTTCGACGAGTTCATACCTACCCCTTCGCAGACCGTGGCGCTTGGGCAGGCGACACTGCGCAGCTCCGACGAGCCCGCCGCCGCATGGGTGTAGGCCGGCGAGGATGCCCCGGCGGGCGACGCCGCCAGGACCGACAATGTCCCCACCGTCGTCCAGACAAGCACCACGGCCACCAGCCCCCGACCCAGCCGCCCACGTGGGCCGGCTCCTTCAGATCGCGCCAGTTCGGCTGGACGGAACGGCCCTCGAGGACGTATCCAAGGAATCATTTGCGTTTCAGCGGATCCGAAGGCGCGCCACGGCATTGCCATTTGTGCCGCTCGTAATCCACATGTTCCCATCGGGTCCAGCCGCGACCGACACCGGTGAGGGCACCGAGTCGGTGGTAATTGTCCCGTCGGCGGCCAGGCGACCGACCGTGTTCATGTTGGACTCGGTGAACCACATGGCACCGTCTGGCCCTTCTGTGATCCCGCCGAAGTCGACATGTGGGGGAACAACGAACTCTGTGACATGGCCCGCGGGGTCGCGGCGCCCGATGACCGCGCTGTACGGACTCGACTGGCCGATTCCCGCATACCAAAGGTTCCCCGCGTGGTCCACGGTGAGTTCCAACACCATGCCGAGATGCGCCACTGCCACCGGGCTCAAGGTGCCGTTCGGGCTGATGCGCCCGAGCGACGAGGTCCCGTCGGTGAACCACAGGTCGCCGTCCGCACCTGCGACGATCTGGACGGGCGTGGCGGTTCCCGCGCTGTACTCGGTCATGTGACCATTGACGGTCACCCGCGACACCTTGCCGACGTTGGTCTCCGTGAACCAGAGAGCACCGTCGGGGCCGACCGCGATATCTCTGGGATTGCTATATGGAGTCGGGATGGGAAATTCAGTGAATGCACCCGCGGTGGTGATACGTCCGATGTTGTTCCCTGACATCTCGGTAAACCAGATATTGCCGTCGGGGCCGACGGTGAGCGCGCCCGGCTGGCTGAGGGCCGTCGGCGTGTGGTACTCGGTGATCACTCCCTCAGGCGTGATTCGTCCCACGACGTCACGGTTTCCCTCGGTGAACCACAAGTTCCCGTCGGGGCCCGAAACGATACCGAACGGTTGGCTTTCGGCGGCGGCAACAGGGAACAGCGTCACCCGGGCGCTCGGGGGCGGGACACTGACAGGTGGGAGGCTGATCGGGGGCGGGAAAGGCTCCGGCACCGGGCCCGACACCGACGAGCCGCCCTTCGCCGCCGACCCGGCCCGCGGCGTGGAGGGCGCCGCTGACGGCCGAGTAGTGGCCGTTCCCGCCTCGGCCGTCGTGGTGTTCTTTGGCGGCGTCAGGATCGGCACCGCGGCGCTGGTGGAGGGTGCCAACCGCCGGGCTTGTTGTTCGGCAACGAGGCGCGAGGCGGCGGTGTCGGCACCCCGGGCCTGTCCCGACGGGCGCGCCCCGACCGCTGCCACGGGTGCGGAGCGTTGCCCGAGCACGGCGATCAGAAGGGCCACGGCTGCAACAACAGCAAGGGCCAATGCCGCATAGCCACGGCCACGGCCCCGGCCATAGCCCCGGCCCCGACCCCGGCCTCGGCGAGGGTCGAGGTACGCCTCGGCGTCGCCCGAGTCCGCGTCCTCCGTATTGGAAATGATCGCCACCGCCGCTACCGCCGTTCCATCCGCCAAGTCAGCCCAACGAGTTCGGGCGTCGGTGCCGAGGTGGCACCGATCGTCGATGTCGACCTTGCGCGCGAGGCCAACAAACCCCGCGCCGCCGGCCGGATGATGTCAACGGTCTATCGACAGTGTCCTCTGTCATCGCCCGACCGGCAATGGCCCGAAGGAACCATTTCCCCGTAGTCACCCAAAGGCGGTCGGCCCCACTGGCTGTGCTGCGACAATCCGTGCCGGCCGCAATCCCGCCCCGTCACCAGCCGCGGCACGGACCGCGTCGGCACCGCCGCCGCCCTGCCCGACGAAGGAGTAGCGGGGATACCCTCGCGACCATGACGAACGAGGTTCCGCGAGGGTCGAATCAGTGGCCGGCGCGCCGCCCCGTCGACCGGCCTTGACCCGGCACCCGCCGCCCTCACCGTGAGCCGGATTCTGGTGGTCGAGGACGAGCTGCCGATGCGACGGACCCTCGATATCGGCCTGCGGGCACGGGGTTACGACGTGGATGTCGCGGCCAGCGGCGAAGAGGCGCTCGACATGGTCCGCCGGCAGCACCCCGACGTCGTCATCCTCGATCTCGGCCTGCCCGGGATCGACGGTGTGCGGGTGGCCCAGGGGCTGCGAACGTGGAGCAACGTCCCCATCATCGTCCTGTCCGCCCGGGGCGCCGAAGCCGTCAAGGTGGCGGCACTCGACTCGGGCGCCGACGACTACGTCACCAAACCGTTCGGCATGGGCGAGCTGCTGGCGCGCATCCGGGCCGCCCTGCGCCGCAGCGACACCGGCGGGGGCCCGACGATGGTCACCACCGAGCACTTCACCATCGACCTGGCGGCGCAGCGGGTGGTCAACCAGCAAGGTGAGGTCCGCCTCAGCCCCACCCAGTGGCACCTCGTCGAGGTCCTGGCCCGCCATCAGGGCCAGCTGGTCACCCAGCAGCAGCTCCTGGCCGAGATCTGGGGACCGGGCTACGAGAACGCGGCGCACTACCTGCGGGTCTTCATGGCCCAGATCCGCCAGAAGCTGGAACCTAGCCCCGCTCGGCCCCGCTATTTCCACACCGAACCAGGCCGGGGCTACCGCCTCCAAGTCGATGAGGCCGAGTCGCCACCTGGTTCTCCTGGCGTCGACTCCTCGCCATGAGCCGAGCGCTTTTCGGGCAGCCGGGCATTCGGCACGGGGAGCGCAGGCTCATCGCGGTCGCGGCCCCGATCGTCCTACCGCTCGGCGTCGCGGTCTGCCTGATACCGCTTCGCGGCCGGATCCCCAACGCCACCATCGCCTTGGTCCTGGCCGCCATCGTCACCCTGGTCGCCAGCGCCGGCACCCGTGCGACCGCCGCGCTAGCGGCCATCTCGGCCAGCGTCGGATTCGACGTCGTGCACACCCCACCCTACGGATCGGTCACGTTCAACCGCGGCCAGGACCTCGAGGTCACGGCCCTGCTCCTGGTCGTCGGCCTCGTCGTCGGTCAGCTGGCGGCGGCCAACCGGCGCCACCGCCACCTGGCCGGACAGAGCAGTCACGCCCTCGGGCGGATCCACATGGTGGCCGAAATGGTCGCCGCGGGCGATCCCGCCGACGACGTCGCACAGGTGGTGGCCGACGAACTCACGGCCCACTTCGGCCTCGTGTCCTGCCGGTATGACCAGGCATTCGCCGAGCGGCCTGGCCCGTTCATCGAACGCCATGGCGCCGTGACCTGGGGCGCCATCCAATGGGATCTGGCGCGGTGGGGACTTCCAAGCCAGGACATCAGCCTCATGATCGAGCACCAGGGGCGTCCGCTCGGTCGCTACGTGCTGCTCGCGGCACCAGGCACCCGGGCGACAGAGGATCAACTCCTGGCGGCCGTCGCCTTGGCCGACCAGGCAGGTGCGGCCCTGGCCGCTCAGACCAAATCGACGTAGGCCAGCTCGGCTGGTCGCCGTGGGCTGCTGGCCCCGTAGCCAGCGCACACTGTTACGCTCGAACCAGGTACCCCGCAGGGTCCCGAACTCACCCCGGACCCCGGTGACGTGTCGAAGCATCGACCACCCGTCCGGAGAGCCAATGTCGCGCCAGCCCGAGAAGCTTCGCCGAGAGGACAAAGTCGGCAGCGCCGTTGCTGCCGGCCCCAATGCTGCTGCTGACCCAAGTGCTGCTGGCCCCAATCCTCCTGGCAGCGAGCGGGTGACCGCAACGTGACGACCGTGCGCGATCCATTCGAGGCGTTCGTCATTTCTGTCTACTTCGACGGGCCGCGGGTGGTGGTACGCGTCGCCGGGGTACTGGGGCTGGTCACGGCTCGGGAACTGGGTGCCGTCATCGACGCCGTGATCGACCGGGGACACCGATCCGTCGTCGTTGACCTGGCGGAGCTGGAGTCCATGGGCGCCTCCGGTTTGCGCGTCGTCGCGG
>JAUTXM010000047.1 GCA_030838025.1 Acidimicrobiaceae bacterium | reverse complement strand
CGGACGCGTGCTCGTCCGGGTCGGGCCGTCACCGGAGGGGTCCGCCTTCGGAAGTTCACGCTCCGATCCCGATCTCCGTCGAAGGCGCTCCGCATGTCGCTGACCGCCAGTTCGGGGGGCTCTGGATCTGGAGCACGCCTCGAGCTGGTTATTGAGGCAGGCAGGTCTCAGGCCGTATCGGGCCGGAACCGCCTCCCGGAGAATGTGTGTCCGGCCCCTACCCGTAGGTAGGGTGCTGCGGCCAGCCGGGGGACGAGTCCTCCCAGTCCTCCTGACGGCCGTAGGGGGTGAGGTCGAGGATGTTGTTGGAGAAGAGGAGGCGATCCACGCCCCGAGCCGTGGTCGAGCACGTCAAGTAGACGTCGTCGCCGTCGCGCAGGAACACCGTGAGCCGGAACAGGTTCCCCGCCCCGGTGTCGTCGGCGAAGCCGTTCCCGCGTGACGAGACGAACGGCACCGTCCAGCCCATCTGGACCTTGTACCCCTGGATCTGGTCGAGCGGCATGTTGGACACCGTCACGTACGTGGCCCCCGCGTCATTGAGGGTTGCGAGGTCGGCGACGTTGTTGGTGAGGTGGGTGCAGCCGGGACAGTACGCGTCCGGTCCGTTGTCCATGAACTGGTACACGACCAGCTGCTCCCGACCGTCGAACAGGTCGAGCAGGGTCTTCGGGCCGTCAGGCGTGTCGAACACATAGCTGTTGTCGAAGCGCACCATCGGCAGCCGCCGTCGCCTGGCAGCGAGGGCGTCGAGGGCCCGGGTGGCCTCCTTCTCGGCCTGGAGCAGTGCGTCACGCTGACGTTGCCATTCCTCGGCCGACACGACTGAGGGTCGGGCGACTGCACCTGATCCTTCGCTCACGCGCTTCTCCTTCTCTTGTCCACGGTGATTCAGACGAACTAGCTGGGTGAGACTCATCGCGACCCAACTCGTGTGGTGATTCGTAGCCGCCCGGGACGACCATGTTCGGCGATCGCCAATCGCCGAATTGCAGCGTCGCGATCAGCTGCCAGGGTTCGTCGCGTCGGCGACGCATCGAGGACTCGACCGAGCTCCTCACTCGTCCGGGCGCGTCACTTGCACTGCGATTGAGCGTTGTTCAGTCTTCGGCGGCGTCGGGGTGCGGAATTGGCCGCAAGTCGAGTTCGTCGATGTGTTGGAAGTCCGCTGGGTTGCAGGTGTAGAGCGGAAGGTCGTTTGAGATCGCCGTCGCCGCGATCATGGCGTCGTAGGCGCGAGCATGGGCCTTGCGGTCCAAGACATCCCCAGGGGTAGTGAGCATCGGCGCGCCGCTACCCTCCGCTGCGGTGGGGCGGAGGGTAGCGGGCCGGTTGTGGTGATGGCTGTTAGCTGCCGATGGGGTTGGCCCAGCCGAGGTAGGGGTTGGAGAGGTATCCGACGACCGGGTATTGGCGCACCGGAAGTCGCTGTCCGACGTACCCGAAGGTGCCGATCTCCTGGCCGTTGCCGATGCTTACGGCGACATGTCCATTTCCCCCGCCGCCCCCGTAGAACACGAGGGCCCCGGGGGGAGGGTTCGTGTCGGTGTGGATCCGGCCGTGGTTGGCTTCCCACTGGTAATCGGCGATGGCGCTGGGGAACCGGAACGCGAAGCCTTCGGCCTGTTCAACGAATTGCTCGCACCAGCCGCTCCAGGGATGTCCGAAGTGGTCGCTCCAGGTGGGGTCGGGGGAGTTCTTCTCGGCGATGGCCCAGGCGACGGCCTGGTGCATCTGGGGGGTGCTCGGATCGGGCACGGCGGTCTGGCATTGTCCGGTGCCGGGGGCAAAACTGTTGAAACTGGGCGTCGTCGTGTAATAATCCGCGATCCAGCCGGTGAGTCCGTCGCCGAAATGCACATAGTCCCACGTAGCGTTGCCGTTGACGTTGGTCGAGTTCTGGACCTGGCAATCCAGGGCGAATCCGGCGCCGTTCGGTTCCGTCCGGATCACACCACTGCCGGTGCCCGCGCCGTTGCGGACATTGACAGTCGTGGTGGTGGCGTAGTTCCCGGCGGCCGACGCCGCTGATGCGCCTAGCGTTAGGAGGCCGGTGGTGAGGACTCCGGCCGTGAGAAGGCCCGCGGCGCACCTCGTGAGTCCCATCCGCTGCCGGCGCCGCTCGCGGGCAGTGCTCGTCGCTGGCGAAGGGGCTAGGGTCGTTTGCATCGCAGTAGGTTCCTTTCGTCTGGCGGCCCGTTGACCGCTGGTGCGATGCTCGGATATTGGCTACGGAATAGCCAGGTCTTGCTATTCCGCGCCAGAGTCGCCTCGATCCAGGTATGAGACCCACAGATCCATTCATACGCCGACGGCTGCGACTGCAGCTCGCCTACCGCGCCGGGGCGCGCTTGATCATCGCCGACCAGGCCAGCAGGGACCGGCACGGTTGGTGGTGGAAGGCCGCCGTGTCTAGCGCTGTCGACGCCGCCTCCGCCCTCGCCGTCCTCCGGCGGAAGGGCGGCCGGCCGCCAACACCGTTGCTGGACGCGCTCACGACCATCGACGCAGTGGCGTGGTCGGGACTAAGCCCCGATGCGCCCGTCAACGCCCGTGGCTTGGCCCTAGTCGGTGTTTCTACCGCCATCGAGGCCGGCTATCGGCTCGGCGCCGATCACGAAGAACACCTGTCGACGCGGCTGCGGGACGTCGTCCTCACGGCCTTCCCCGTTGTGGCGTTGTGCGTGGTTCGCCGTGTCCGTCGCCAGCCTGCCGGTTGGGGTCTGGTCGGATGGCCGGTGCTGGGCGCGACCGCTGGGTACGGCTTGGCGTTGTACACCCTGGCCGAAGAGGGCC
>JAUTXM010000014.1 GCA_030838025.1 Acidimicrobiaceae bacterium | reverse complement strand
GCACCCATATGCTCATCATCCAACGACCCAGCGTCGAGGCCCTCGGGGAGGAGGAAGCCGACCGCCAGCGTTTCGCCATCGGCCCGCTGGAGCCCGGCTTCGGCTACACCCTGGGCAACTCCCTCCGTCGCACCCTGCTCTCGTCGATCCCCGGCGCCGCCGTCACCCAGGTCCGCTTCGATGACGCGTTGCACGAGTTCACGACCCTGCCCGGCGTCAAGGAGGATGTCACCGACATCGTCCTCAACCTGAAGGACATCGTGCTGCGGATGACCACCGACGATCCGGTGACCCTCCGCCTCGACGTGCGGGGTCCCGCGACCGTCACGGCCGGTGACATCCAGCAGACCAGCGACGTGGAGATCTTGAACCCCGAGCTCGTCATTGCTGGCCTCAACGGCAAGGGCCGCCTGGCCGTCGATATCGCAGTCGAGCGGGGCCGGGGCTACGTCTCGGCCGATCGCAACAAGCGGTCGTCGACGATCGGCGTGATCCCGGTCGACTCGATCTTCTCGCCCGTGAGAAGGGTCGCCTTCACCGTCGAGCCCACCCGCGTCGAGCAGTCGACCAACTTCGACCGCCTGGTTCTTGACATCGAGACCGACGGTTCGATCTCGCCTCGCGAGGCGCTGGCCAGCGCGGGCGACACGCTGCGTTCCCTCGTCGGCCTGGTCGCCGACATGAGCGACCTGCCCCAGGGCCTCGAGCTGGGCGACGTCGGGATCGCGGGCAGCGGCTCGCCCGACCTCGACCTGCCGATCGAGGAGCTCGACCTCTCCGAGCGGCCCCGCAACTGCCTGAAGCGGGCGCAGATCAACACCGTCGGCGAACTGGTCACCAAGACCGAGGACGACCTGCTGGCCATCACCAACTTCGGCCAGAAGTCGCTCGACGAGGTGCTCCAGAAGCTGGACGAACGAGGCCTGGCCCTCCGAAACAAGGAGTCCTAGACCGTGGCGACCCTTCCCGGTCGGCCCAAGAAAGGCCGGCGCTTTGGGGGCTCCTCGGCCCACCAGAAGGCCATGTTCGGCAATCTGGTGGCCTCGCTCATCGCGGCCGAGGGCATCGTCACGACCGAGGCCAAGGCCAAGGCGCTGCGCCCGATCGTCGAGAAGTGCATCACCAAGGCCAAGAAGGGCGGCATTCACAACCACCGCCTGGTCGTCGCCCTCATCCGGGACAAGGACATGGCCCACAAGCTGTTCGACGAGATCGGGCCCCGTTACTCCGACCGGCCGGGCGGCTACACCCGGATCCTGAAGCTGGGTCCCCGCCACGGCGACGACGCGCCCATGGCGCGCATCGAGCTCGTCTAGCGCTCGCCTCGAGCTGACCCTCTTCGGCGACCAAGCGGCGCCACGTCCCCCGGCCGTCATCGACGGCCCGACCGTTCGGGTCCGCCTCGACGTCGCCTACCTCGGGACCGGGTTCCACGGTTTCGCCGTGCAGCCCGGGATCCGCACCGTCGGCGGCACGCTCGTCGCGGCCCTCGAACGCAACCTGCGCCACACCGTCGAGATCGTCTGCGCCGGGCGGACCGACTCGGGTGTCCACGCCTGGGGTCAGGTCGTGAGCTTCGACGCCCGGGCCGACGTCGACCCCGTCGCCCTCCAACGGGCCCTCAACAAGACGCTCCGCCCGGCCATCGTCATCCGCGCCGCCGCCCTCGCGGCCGACGGCTTCGACGCCCGGCACTGGGCGACGGGACGGACCTACCGCTACACGATCCTCAACCGGCCCCAGCCCGACCCGTTCCTGGCCGCCACCACCTGGCACGTCGAGCGCGCCCTCGACCTCGCCTCGCTGCGGCTGGCCTGCGACCCGCTGTACGGGGAGCACGACTTCGGGTCGTTCTGCCGCCGGCCCCCCGAGGGCTCGCTGGTGCGATTGGTCCTCCGAGCGGAGTGGGCCGACCTCGGCGATGGGGTGCTGCGCTTCGAGATCGAGGCGTCGTCGTTCTGCCAGCAGATGGTGCGGGCGGTCGTGGGCACCATGGTGGATATGGGCCTGGGGAAAATGCGCAGCGGGGAGATGGCTTTCATCCTGCGGGCGAAGAATCGCTCGGTTGCCGGCCAGTTGGCCCCGCCCCATGGTCTGTGCCTTTGGGAAGTCGGCTATGACCGGGGTGCCTGACCGCCCTTCGGGCCGCGGCCGGACCATTCTCGTCACTGGATGTATCTATTTCATCGGTTTGTGGCAACAATGACCAGGCGCCCGTGACCCGGGGTCGCTGGATCGCCCTGATCGTCGCCGTCGTCCTGGTTGCCGTGACGGGGACCGCTTCGGCCGTCTGGGTAACCCGCTCGAAGTCCGCTTCCCCGGTCCAGCCGTCATTGCCCGGGTCCATGGCGTCGGCGGGCGACTCGATCACCCGGGCGTTCGACCTCGACGGGCGGCATTTTCTCCAGGACAGCCCGGAGGAGTCGTGGGCCAGTGGGACCGATCCCGCCGTGAACTCCCACTACGTTCGGCTCGTGGCCGCCAACCCCACCATCGCGGGCAAGGTGTACAACGACGCTCGGGTCGGGGCCAAGATGGAGGCCCTGCGAGGCCAGCTGGCGATGGCCGCGGCCCAGCAGGTCGACTACCTGACGATCCTGATGGGCGCCAACGACCTGTGCACCACGTCGGTCGCCGCCATGACGCCGACGGCGACGTTCGAGGCCCAGTTCGACCAGGCGCTGGCGGGTTTCTTGGGCGCCGACCGGGGCGCCCATGTGTTGGTGTCGTCCATCCCTGATGTGTTCCGCCTCTGGGACGCCCTGCACACCAACCCGCTGGCCCAGATCACGTGGAATCTGGTCCACATCTGCCCGTCGATGCTGTCGGCCGGCGCGACCGACGCCGAACGTCAGCAAGTGGTCGCCCAAGAACAGGCGGACAATGCCGCCTTGGCGTCGGTGTGCCGCCGTTACGACCGCTGCCGATTCGACGGCAACGCCGTGTTCAACGTCAGCTTCGCCGCCGCCGACGTGAGTTCCGTCGACTACTTCCACCCGAGCCTGTCTGGCCAGAAAAACCTGGCCGCCGTCACCTGGGCCGCCGGCTACTGGCCGGCCGGCCCCCCGGTCAAACGCTGATCAAGCTGTCCTCGGTGCCGAACTCGTTGTGCACGTACATCTCGGCGTCCCAGTCGTTTTCCCAATGGGTGCCGTCGATGAGGAACCGGTAGCGATAGGACCGGTCCACCGAGAGGCTGATGGTCACGCTGAAGCGCCCGTCCTTGCGCCGAACCATCGGGTGGTCGGTCGCCGACCACTCATTGAAATCGCCGCACACGCTGGCGGTGTGGGCCGCAACTTCGGCTGGGAGCTCGAAGGTGACGCGGCAGGTCTTGGTACTTTTCGCGTAGGTCTTCTTGGCCACGGCGGCAAGTTTACCGGCGAGTAGCTCAGCCGACTGGTTCTACGCGGTAGCCCGCATCCTTCAGGGCGTCGACCACGGCTCCCCGGTGCTCAGGCCCTCGGGTCTCGACGGTCATCTGGACGTCGACTTCGTGGATGCCGAGCTCCAGGCCCGAGCGGTGGTGTGCCACCTGCAGGACGTTGAGGCCCATGCTCGCGAGCGTCGCCGTGAGGCCGGCCAAGGCGCCCGGCCGATCGTCCAGGACGGCCCGAAACACCAGGTAGCGACCGGCCGCCGACAGGCCGTGGTCGATCATCTTGATGAGCAGGAGCGGGTCGACGTTGCCGCCCGAGAGCACCGCGACCGCCGGGCCGTCGCCACCCACCTTGCCCGACAGGATGGCGGCCAGGCCCACCGCTCCGGCCGGTTCGACGACCGCCTTGCCTCGCTCGAGCAGCAGGAGCACGGCCCGGGCAATCTCCTCCTCGTCGACGGTGACGACGTCGTCCACGTAGTGGGTGACGTGTCGGAGCACCAGGTCGGAGGTCGATTTCACCGCGATGCCGTCGGCCATGGTGTGGATGTGGTCCAAGGTGACGGCGCGCCCGGCGGCCAGCGAGGCGCTGACGCACGCCGCCCCCGCCGGCTCGACGCCGACGACCCTGATGCCCGCCCGGCGCGCCGCGCGCGCCTGGGCCAAGGCGGCCGAGACGCCGGAGATGAGGCCGCCGCCGCCGACGGGTACCACGACGACCTCGGCTTCGGGGACCTCGTCGAGCAGTTCGAGTCCGACGGTGCCCTGCCCGGCCATGATCAGGGGGTGGTCGAAGGGCGGGACGTACTGGGCGCCCGTATCGGCGGCGTAGAGCTGGGCCAGGGCGAAGCAGTCGTCGACCACCTTGCCCTCGAGGCGGACCAGGGCGCCGTAGCTGCGGGTCGCCTCGACCTTGGGGAGGGACGCCCCTTCGGGCATGAAGATCGTCGCCTTCATGCCCGCGCCGGTGGCCGCGAAGGCCACGCCCTGGGCGTGGTTGCCCGCCGAGGCGGCGACCACCTCGCTTCCGGGCGGGAGGTGGGAGATCAGGTTGTAGGCCCCCCGGACCTTGAACGACCCGGTGCGTTGCAGGTACTCCGGCTTCAGGACGACCCGCCGCCCGGCCAGGGCGCTCAGGCTGTCGCTGCGCCGCACCGGGGTGGGGCGCAGGACCTTGGCCGCCGCCATTCGATCCCGTGCGGCCTCGATGTCGGCCAGGCCGATAAGGCCGTCCCGCCTGTCGTTCATGGCACGGGGAGGGTGTCGACCGCGGCCGCCAGCCGGCGGTCCTGGCGGATGGCCTCGCGTTCCTCGGCCGTCATCCACTGGGCGGCCACGATCATCATGGCGATCAACCCCAGCAGCTCGCCCGCGGTCCACAAGATGGCGGCACCGGTCTGCTGATCCGACAGCGTCAGCCCTGGTGCGATGAGTTTGGTCTGCGTCACCAGTGCCACGCCGAGGATGGTGTGGAACGGTAGCGCCACCAGCACATACAGCATCCGGCCCCCGTAGGGCAGCCGGTGGGGGATGGGATCGAGGCTCACGACCGGCCAGAAGAACAGACATCCCGACAAGGCGAAAACCAGGTGCGTCAGGTCGTGGGCGGCCGTCGAACGCAAGGTGGCGGCGTACAAACCGGTGAAATACAGGGCGAACATCGAGCCACCGAACGCCGCCCACGCCGTGACCGGATGGGTGAGGGCGCGAACCGGGCCGCTGTGCAGGACCTTGATCAGGCGGCTGCGGAGTTCCCGGTTGCTGCTCTGCAGGGCGAGCGTCAGCGGGGCGCCCAACGCCAGCAGGACCGGCGCCGCCATCCCGAGCAGCAGGTGCTGGATCACATGGGCGGTGAACGAGGTGGTGTCCGACGTCGCCAGCCCGCTCTGGGTTGCCACGACCAGTACCAGCAGGCCCGCCAGGTACGGCACGCTGCGGCGGCGCGGCCAGCGGCGCCCCCGGTCGGCGAGGCGGCGGGCCGCGGCCAGGTACCACCATCCCGCGAGTGCGATCACGGCGGCCGCGGCCGGTTCGAGCTGGCTTCGGGCCACCAAGTCGCCCGAGCGGAAGGCGGCGGCGTGGATCACTCCGCCAAACGCTAGTGGTTGGCCGGGCTCCGCCGGCCGTCCCTTATGCGTAGAACCGGCTGGGCTCGCCGCTTCGGTGG
>JAUTXM010000480.1 GCA_030838025.1 Acidimicrobiaceae bacterium | reverse complement strand
TGACCGTCGACGAATGCCAGGTCGGTCGTTCCGAGCTCGTCGAGCGTGGGGCCAAGCAGCTCGGCAAAGGTTCCCGTCCGCACCTCGACGACATCGTGCAGACCTACCTCGCGCACTGTCTCCTCGGCGATCGAGGCCAGGGCGGGCGCACCCTCGATGGTGACGATCCGCCCCCCGCCGTTTGCACGCAGCGCGGCACCGAAGTAGCAGGCCGACAGGCCCATGCATGCGCCCATCTCGAGCACAGCACCGGGGCGTGTCGAGCGGGTGATGGCGGCCATCAGCCGTCCCCACTCCGGGCCTCGGCTGGCACGACGGCACAACTCTCCCACCGGGGTCCGAACCGTCCGGGCAGGATCCGTTCCCAATGCCGCGGCGGGATTGGCAAAGTTCGATCCGGCTCCGAAGTCCAGCATCTCGACCAGGTCGCGGCGAGCCTCGAGCTCTCTGCGTCGTCGCTCGATCATCGCAATCTGCGCCTGCAGCCGGTCGTCGGGTCGACGCAGGACGGAGGCGCGGATGCCGCGGGTCACCTGGTGGGCGCGGGAGTCGTCGCCGGTGGGCCACCGGGCAACCGTGACCGCATTGTGCGCCAGGCCGGCCGCACGGCGCAGCCGAGCCCTGACCTGGTGCAACGGAACGCTCCGATCCGAGTCGAATACCGCTCGCCTGGCGCTACTTCCCCGAGATCGCCGACCCAAGCACCGCCAGCCGTCTGGGCCGCGGTACTGGTCGTCGAGCTGATGTGCCATGCGGACGGTAACCAAGAACGTACTTCCTGCTGCTTCCCAGGGGATCTAGCCAGGGATGAGAATGCGTGCCTTCGGGGTCCTACCACGGTCGATGGAGAGCAACGCAGAGTTCAACGGGAGGGGACGATGGCACGCACAAGGTCGGCAGCCGCAGCTGCACGTTCTCAGTCGTCTGACCATCTCGTGTTCGCCAAGCCAACAGCGGGATCGGGAAGCGGCCGGGGACGGCGGGTTGGCGTGAGGCTGCCGTTCGGAATGCGGACCCGCAATTACCGCGATGCCGTGTTGTACGGCGTTGCAATCCTGATGCTTGGGGTCGGCACCGTGGTGGTCTGGTGGCTGCTTCCTTAGGTCGCGCGGCGGGGTCGGGCAACTCACAGTGAGCGCCGGTCACGTCATGAAGTTCCGCTTGCGTCCGGCACGCGGCAGGATCAGATTGGGCATTGCGGGCTGGCGCGCGCCCCTAAACCCCTAGCGGACCGCGGCGGCCTCTCCCGCTGCCGGTGGGCGTCTTGAGTGGTCCCCACCACTGTGAGCACCGCCCACCGGCAGCCCCGGCCACGGAGCCGCCCTCTTCGGCCGGGGGGTGGCGGGCAGCGATCCCCGGCCGCAGGTCGTCCGTACGCCGCGCCACCCCCCGGGCACGTCATCCCCCGTCGCCCCGGGGGTGGCGCTCTTCGAGGCAGCCGATTAGCCCTTGGTGTCGGAACGTAATGGCCCGGTCACATCGCGGCGTACCGATTGCGGCGGTGTTCACGTCAGAGCACCCTCAGGTGTGGCGGAGCGGTTCCCCGGTTCGATCTCTCGAGCGGGCCGGGGGCCGCGTCGCACCCAGGATGGGTCTCGGCGACCGGCTGACCAGCACTCGCCGGCGTCGAGGCCCACCGAATCGCAAGCCGCTCGACCGGGTCAACCGACTGGCCGACGTGTGCCGCGACTCGGGCATCATGGTCGTCCACACGGCACACGTGTTGCGACCGGACGGCTCCAACACCGGCGTCCTCGGAGAGCTGGTCCCCGCCGTCCTCGAGGAGGGCTTCCTTTTCGCCGGGAGTCGCACCGCCGCGCTGCACGAGGGGTTGGTCGTCCGGCCGGAGGACATAGTGGCCTCTCGGGTCGGGCACTGCCCGACGTCGCCCCGGTTGTTCCCGAACCGCCGCGACTTGCTCCGGGTGCACCCCTGCACGCCGCTACTGATCCTCATGCGCAGACTTGGCCCTTGTCCCTGAGCCCCATCACCGTCCCCCTTCGACGGTCGGAGTGTGCCAGGGCCCGCCCTGTCACTTCAGGCGTTAACCGGTGCCTGGCCACGGGCCCGACCGAGAGCCCCTCGTCGCGGCTCACCACCGCTTCAGCCGATGGTCAGAGACAAGTTGACGGGCAGCAAGCCGGTGCAGCCGAAGACTTCTTCCGGGGCGTCATGGGTGAGGGTTGACAACGCCATCCCGAAGGACAGGTAGTTCTTGCCCCGGGCTTGGTTGATCGCGGTGATCGCGGCGGAGTTCAGCTGGACCGCGACGTTCGGCGTCATCGTCGAGCCCTGCACGGTCGAGACCTGCTTCGACGCGAACTTGGTGCCTGAGCCGAGGTCCGCGAAGGTGTTCGGTGACGGCCCGGGCTCCAGCCCGTCGTTGAGCGTCACCGCATCCGTGCTCACGTTCCAGACGTTGAGCGTCTCGACCACGTCGTCACCCTGTGCGTCAGGGCAGTTACCACGTGGTATCACCAGCTTGGCAGCAGAGACCCTCCCCGAGACGCGCCCCATCCAGAAGCTGAAGAAGCCGCGCGTTTCGCCGTAGTAGTCGTTCGGCGCGATCCCGTCCCGGCCCGTGATGTAATTCGTGTTGTTCAGGCACTCGTCGGTGCGCCCGAACTCCGAGCTGTACCAGCCCTGGTTGTAGCCGACGAAGGGATCGCCGCAGTCGGCCATTTCCGGCGACTGAATCGGCTGGGTGGCCGTGGACAGCTTCTGGAGCGTCGTCGCCGACGCCTGGGCCACCCCGATGACGAAAGGCAGCACCAAAGCTGCCACGACGGCAACCACCAGCGCGCTTCGTCGCATCACCACTGGCGTGTCCTAGCCCTTTCGATCATCCGGGACTTCGGGCTACCGACTCTGTGCGTGCCGCGGCCCGGGACCTGACGAATCATGAAAGCTCCCCGCTTGGAGTGCCCGACGCTACGCGTCTGGGTCTGAGTCGCACGTTGTCGCACCTTCTGATCCATTCATATAGCGCTATGGGCCCATTCACTGGTCCATGACCGGTTGCTCGCTTTCTGTAACCGGAACGTGCGGACCATCGCTGGTTAGCTGTTCGTCCCGCTGATGATCTGGGGCACGCGACCGCGGGCCGTGACCCTTGGCGTGTACGCGGACGTCTGGCCGGGGACGACGACAGGGCGCGCGGCATCCTCGACGCGGCTCTTGCGGACTGTGTGCGGACTGCGGAGGTGTCGTGATGGACGCTTCCGCAG
>JAUTXM010000431.1 GCA_030838025.1 Acidimicrobiaceae bacterium | reverse complement strand
CTAGTGCACCTCCGCAGAAGTTACACGCGTGTAAGCTGATGGTCCAACTTCCCCGAGTTGAGCGAGGCGAGAATGTGGACCGTGGCACCGCTTTCGATTTCCGATGAGGAGCGACGTGAGCTGGAGCGCCGGGTGCGTGCTCATACCACCGCCCAGCGGGACTTGAAACGGGCTCGGGTGGTGTTGCTGGCCGCCGCGGGGGTGGCGAACCGTCGGATCGCCCGGGAGGTGGGTTTGGCCGAGGAGTACGTGGGCATGTGGCGGCGACGTTTCGAGAAGGACCGGTTGAAAGGGTTGCAGGATCTGCCTCGCAGCGGCCGGCCCCGGACCTATGGCCATGATGAGCGGTTGAAGATCGTGGCCGCGGCCACCGCCGAGCGCCCGGAGTTCGACAGCCAGTGGAGTCACCGGTTGCTGGCCGACTATCTGGACGATTTGGGGATCTCGGCGTCGCAGGTGGGGCGGATCCTGGCCGAGTTGGATATCAAGCCCCATCAGGTGCGGGGCTGGTTGACCCGCAAGCACGACCCGTTGTTCTGGGAACTGGCGGCCGATATCTGCGGCTTGTACCTGTCGCAGCCCACCAATGCCTTGGTGTTGTCGGTGGATGAGAAGACGGCCATTGCGGCCCGGTCCCGCACCCATCCCAGCCGGCCGGCCGGTCCGGGACAACCGCCGCGGGTGGAGTTCGAGTATGTGCGCCATGGCACGGCGTCGATCATCGCGGCGTTGGATGTCCACTCGGGGGCGGTGGTGGCCGAGGAGATCCCCGGTAACGACTCGGTGCATTTCATCGAGTTCTTGACCCAGATCCACCGGCGGGTCGAGCCCCACTTGGATATCCATCTGATCTTGGATAACGGCAGCTCGCATGTGTCGAAGGCGACCAGGCAGTGGCTGGCCGAGCATCCCCGTTTCTGTGTGCATTACACCCCGAAGCACGCCAGTTGGCTGAACCAGATCGAGTTGGTCTTTTCGATCTTGACCCGGCGGTTGTTGCGCCGGGGCGAGTTCTCCTCGACCGAGGAGCTGGTGGGCAGGATCATGTTGTGGATCGCCGAGTACGACCGGACCGCCAAACCATTCGCTTGGACCTATGAGGGCAAGCCCCTCAAGGTCGCGTGAACGTGCCCCGAAATACCATTACCGTGACTTGTAATGACATCTATGTTATTTCTGCGCGGGTGCACTAGGCTTTGGTTTCGGCCACGCCGCCGGGTCCGAATGCCAGGGGCGGACGGCGTCGGCGTTGGGGCCGTGGCGTGCCACGATCCGGAGGTGGTGACCGCCGACGCCTTGGCAACGATTCGCCGACACGGACCCGGCTACGACAGTCAAACGGTTCTCACAGCCACGCGCGAAGCGCACTCGCGTAGCTGTTGAGTTTCCTTTGACTGCTTCGAAGGAACGCCGGGCGCAAGGTCACATCGAGCGCCATCATTCGGCCGTTCTGAAGAAGGACGTGAATCATCTGGCCACCCCGGGCTCCCCCAACACGAAAATCCTCGACCTCGCTCCAGTCGAGATGTTCCGTTCCGAAGTTGTTTCGGACTACCAGTCCCGTCTCGTCTGCGATCACGGCGAGTCGGAGAGCGAGGTAGACAATCGATTCGCCCAAGCCAAGCATGATCAGTACGAAGCCGATATTCGCCGGCGAATGCCTCCTGACGAGCGCGTACACCAAGGAACCACACCAAATGAGCCCGAAGCACGCGATATAGACACGCGCAAGTGTGGGCTGCCTGATCTCGACCCGCTGCCTCAGAAGACCACCGTCCCGGTCACTCGTCGCCTCGTCAGTCTAACCGGGGGTTGTTACCTACTACCGCCGAAGATCGCCATCATCATCGCTCAGCGTGATGGTTATAGCGAAGCGTTCCGGCCATGGCAGCTGCGTCACAACGCCAGAATGCCTCATCAGGGCGGCCTTGGGAGCGCCGTGCGCGCCATCCGAGACGCACTGATCGACGGCGATGTGCACCGCCCCGACCGGGGCCTGGTGATCTTGCGCGGGGAGATCGCTTCGATCTGACTGCCCGATTTGGTACGAGCCTCGGGATATAGCAACTGGATGGTGCGTGGTTATGTGCGCCTGCCGTCGCAACCCTTTTGGGTCTCCTCTGGGGTGCACTCTGATGCCCGCTCGATCTTGAGGTACGGACTCTCACCTTGATTTTGAAGGAGCACGCAGTTGTTACGGGCAGAGCTATTTGATGATGGTTCGGCAGGGCTTGATGGTGACGGTTCAGCAACTCTTGTCGGTGTTGTTGGTTTGGGCCGGTTCCATTTCATGTCGGTCAGGGTCCGAGGGGATCGAGCTACGTCAAGTACTTGACGAGCGCCACTCGCGGAAGAGCTGATCGATTAGGGCGGCCTTCATAAGCAAGTCTCCCGAAGTCACACCCCACATATCCATGCCACGGACGAGGAGGGGTCGCATCTCGTCAGCAGGAAGCGGTATGCCGCTCGCCAACTTTTGTTGGAGCGATTCGATGAATCCGATCATCCCGTCCCTGGCGGCCTGTGACCATCCCTGCAGTTGGGCCTCGTCGGTGAGTGGTCCGTGCAGGCCGTCGACAAGTTCATTGAGGTGCATCAACAGCACCTGTCTTGGGTCCCGAAGGTTGTTGTTCAACACCGGTAACCCGGTGGATGTGAGTCGGCCGCTTTGCTCGGCTCAGGTCGATCGCCTCGCCGACCTTGGATCCGCGCTCCCCGGTCGTCGTGGACAGTCATGGAGCCCCATTGTGGACCCTGCGTTCCCGGCTTGGGCGACCCCGCATGCAGACGGGCGGCGCGTCAGTCAGGTTCGACAGGCTGGGTGTTACGCCAGTGGCTGTAGGCGGCGTAGCGGCGTCGGGCGGTGCTAACGCTGGTGGCGAGACGGTCGGCGATCTCGTCCCAGGTGTAGCCCTGGTCGCGGGCGTCGGCGACGGCGTCCCA
>JAUTXM010000361.1 GCA_030838025.1 Acidimicrobiaceae bacterium | reverse complement strand
GCCGCCCTTGGGGGCTTCGACTCGCGCAGCTGGTTGCCAAGCGTCGACGTGCCGACAGCTGTCGTCGTGACCGAGGACGACCGCATCGTGCTGCCGGCCAATCAACTGGCGCTGGCCGAGATCATTCCCGGCGCCAAGGTGTTCGGGGTCGCCGGGGACCACGCGGTCTGCGTGGCGGACGCGGCCCATTTCGTGCCTGTCCTGCTCCGAGCCTGCCGATCGGTGGCCCGGCGGTCGGCGACTCCGACGAGGCCGGCAACTCCGACCGCTCCAACGACATAGCGCCTGCGACATAGCGCCTACGACATAGCCCGTCCGATGGCGGCTGCCGCCTCCATGACGGCGGCGGCGTATTTGCGCCCCGGTTGACGGGTGGTGCGCTCGATCGGCCCGGATACCGAAACGGCCCCGATCACCTCGCCGTCCACCACGACGGGGGCACTGACCGAGGCGACACCCGGTTCTCGTTCCTCGACGCTCTCGGCCCACGGGTCACGGGCGCCCGACTCGCGTGACAGGACCTTGCCCGCCGAACCTCGGTCCATGGGCAGCGACGCCCCGACGGGGACGATCGTCCGCAAGCTGTGCGGTGACTCAAGCGCCGCCACACAGATGCGGGACTCCCCCACCGCGACGTAGAGCTGTGCGCTTTCGCCGGTCGAGTCCCGGAGCGTCACCAGCGCCGGCCCGGCGGCGGACGCCAGCGCCCGCCGGCTGACAGGGCCGGAGCGGGCCAGCTCCTGGAGATGGGGGCCCAGCTCGAAACGACCCTCCGGGTCGCGCCCGACGAGCCGGTGGCGCTCGAGGGCCACCGCCAGACGGTGCACCGTCGCCCGAGGCAGGCCCGTCGCCACTCCGAGGTCCGCCAGGGCCAGGGGCCCGGCGCTGACGGCATCCAAGATGGCAACTGCCTTGTTGAGGACCCCGACATCACTTACACTGTCTCTCACGATTCAAGATCCTATCCCAGATTGTGAGATACCGTGCCCGACACCATGTCCGAGAAGATCTGGCGGGACCACCTGGTCCACCGGGCCGATGGACAGCCCGACCTGCTGTACGTCGACCTGCACCTGGTCCACGAAGTCACCTCCCCCCAGGCCTTCGACGGGCTGCGCCTGGCCGGCCGCGGTGTTCGCCGGCCCGAACTCACGCTTGCCACCATGGACCACAACGTGCCCACCATTGGCGTCGACCGGCCCATCGAGGACCCGGTGTCGGCCCGCCAGATCGAGGTCCTGGCGGCCAACTGCGCCGAGTTCGGCATCACCTTGTACCCCATGGGCGACCGCCGCCAGGGCATCGTCCACATCATCGGGCCCGAGCAGGGGCTCACCCAGCCGGGCATGACGATCGTCTGCGGCGACAGCCACACCTCGACCCACGGGGCGTTCGGCGCCCTGGCGTTCGGCATCGGCACGAGCGAGGTCGAGCACGTCCTGGCCACCCAGACCCTCCCCCAGCAGCCACCCCGCACCATGGCGGCCACCGTCGACGGCGAGCTGCCGGTCGGGGTCACGGCCAAGGACATCATCCTCGCCATCATCGGGACCATCGGGACCGGCGGCGGGATGGGCCACGTCATCGAGTACCGGGGTTCGGCCATCGAAGCGTTGTCGATGGAAGGTCGCATGACGGTGTGCAACATGTCGATCGAAGGCGGTGCCCGAGCGGGGATGATCGCCCCCGACGACACCACCTTCGCTTACCTCGAGGGTCGGCCCCACGCACCGAAGGCGGCGGCCTGGGAGGCGGCGCTCGATGCCTGGCGGGCGCTGCCTACTGACGTCGGAGCGTCCTTCGACAAGGAAGTGTCGCTGCCCGCGGCCTCGTTGGCGCCCCATGTCACGTGGGGCACCAACCCCAGCCAGGTCGTCCCACTCGACGGCCGCGTGCCCGATCCCGATTCGATGGCGGCCCCCGAGGCTCGGGAGGCGGCCGCCCGGGCGCTCACCTACATGAACCTGTCGGCCGGTACGGCGGTGCGTGATATCCGGGTGGACACCGTCTTCATCGGATCGTGCACCAACGCCCGCATCGAGGACCTGCGGGCGGCCGCCGACGTGGTGGCGGGACGCCACGTGGCCCGCGGCATGCGGGCCATGGTCGTGCCCGGTTCCGGCCTGGTCAAGGCGCAGGCCGAGACGGAGGGCCTCGACCGGGTGTTCACCAGCGCCGGCTTCGAGTGGCGGGATCCGGGGTGCTCGATGTGCCTGGCCATGAACCCCGACAAGCTGGCCCCGGGCGAGCGGTGTGCTTCCACGTCCAACCGCAACTTCGAGGGCCGCCAGGGTCGAGGAGGCAGGACCCACCTGGTCTCCCCCGCCGTCGCCGCCGCCACAGCCGTGGCCGGCCACTTCGCCGGCCCCGCGGACCTGGCCTGAGAATCTGAGGAGATCGCACCATGCAACCTGTCCATGTCATCACGGGGACCGCAGTCCCGCTCGACCGATCGGATGTCGACACCGACCAGATCATCCCGAGTGACTGGTTGAAGCGCGTCGAACGCACCGGGTTCGGGAAGGGCCTGTTCGCCGAATGGCGCGACGACCGGTCGTTCGTGCTCAACCAGGCCGAATACGCGGGCGCCACCATCTTGGTGGCCGGTCCTCGATTCGGGACCGGTTCCTCACGCGAGCACGCAGTCTGGGCCCTCACGGACTACGGGTTCCAGGCCGTGATCTCCCCCCGTTTTGGCGACATCTTCCGCAACAACGCCACCAAGTCGGGGCTGCTCCCGGTCGAAGTCGATCCCGAGGTGGGGGCCGCCCTGCTCGAAGCGGTGGCGGCCGATCCCGGCCTGGAGATCACCATCGACGTCGAACGGGGCAGCTTGAGCGCGCCCGCGGCCGGCATCGAGGCCGTGTTCCCGCTCGACGAGCACACTCGGTACCGGTTGCTCAACGGGCTCGACGACATCGGGTTGAGCCTGGTGCATGCGGGCCGGATCGACGCGTTCGAAGATCGGCGTCCCGCCTGGCTGCCCTCGGTCAGCGGCTGAGCTCGTCCTTCCGGCCCGCCAGCAGGGCAGGTTCCGCCACTTCCAGCAGCAGTCGACATCGCCGAATCCGGCGTCTCGCAGCCAGGCGAGCTGCGTCCCGACCGCGACCAGCTTGTTCGACGGGTCCTCGTCGGAGGGCCGAAGCCCGATGGCGTGGAAGGAGGCGCCGTGGATCGCGGGCGTGGGGGAGGCCACTTGCTCGAGGTTGCAGAACCAGCCGCCCGGGTGAGCGTCGCCGACGACACCCTGCGACACGCAGGCAGGCGGCCCACGTCCGGGCCCTGTTCGGCGTTGACGATTGATGCGCCCGGGGGGGCGGCGGACCTACGACGGGTCCTGTGGTGCCCAGCCGACTGGGTGACGGCCCCGCTTCGACCCGCGCCGTCGATTCCGGCAGGGCTCCCCAGGCCAACAGGTGTAGTCGCCGGCGGGGGCCGACGCACCCTCCGATATCGACTGCGACGCCTTCTGAGGGGCGACGGGTGCCATGGGTTGGCCCCCTCTTTGCCCCATTACTTGGGAACGTTGTAGCCGCTGTAGGGCAGGCCCAGGTACGGAAAGTGCTTCAGGTAGTTGTCGAAGGTGACCCCGTCGGTCACTACCGACGCCGCCCGGTCGGGCGTGAAGCTGGGATCGACGAGGGGGATGGTCAGGCCGGCGATGGCCCGCAACTCGATGGTGAACACGTCGTCGATCACCCGGCGGCCGTTGGGGTAGCCGGCCAGGTCGCCGCCGAGGACGCCGAGGACGTTGGG
>JAUTXM010000281.1 GCA_030838025.1 Acidimicrobiaceae bacterium | reverse complement strand
CGCCGCGCCGGTGGCCGGGTTCGGCGCAGCCTGCCTTGTCGCGCCCGCGGGCGACACCGGTGCCGCGGCGAGCGCGGCCCCGGGGAGCAGGACTGCGACCAGCCCGGCGGCCAGCGCCAGGGCCAATGCCGGCGCCAGGCGGCGGCCCGAGTGTCGCCTCACCGGCACGCCGACGCAGCGTACTGAGTGGCGGGGAGTGTCCCGGTTCAGCCGGCGGGTTCGAGTGCGGCGCGAAAGAACCCCCGCACGTGCTCGAGGCGCTCGTCCAATGCTTCCGACGAGAGGGGATCTCGCGCCAGGAGGATCTCGAGGAACGGCACGTCGCTGAAGTAGGTCAACAAGGCGCCGTAGCCGGTCAGCAGCAGCTGGGCCGGATCGTGGCGCCGGAACCTTCCGGCCGCCATCTCCCTCGTAAGGAAGCCGGCCGCTCGATCGAGTTCGGGGCGCAGGACGGTCGCCAGTTCGGTGGCCAGGCGGCTTCCACCTTCGAGCGCCTCGCGCCGGAACAGTCGCACGAAGTCGGGATTCTGCCGGAAGAAGTCGAAGCTGTCGTCCAGCACCCGGTCCACCTGGGCCCAGCCGTCGCGGGGTGATGTGGCCGATTTGCCGATGCGGCGCGACCAATCCGCCAGAGCGGTCTCGAACATCTCGCGGTACAGCGCTTCCTTGGACTGGAAGTGGTACAGGAGGCTGGGCCGGCGAATGCCGACCTCCTCGGCGATATCGTTCAAGGACGTACCGTCGTAGCCGTGCTCCGCGAACAGGCGGAGCGCGGAAACCAAGATGGCCTCTCGGGTCGAGCCGGAAGTCGTGGCGGCAGCCGTAGGTGTCGCCATGGGCCACAGGGTACTGGCCGAACCGTTAGGAAACTGCGAGATTCGCCTCAAGCCGGGACGTTTAGGTGGCGATGTTCCACCGTGGCCCCTTATCGGAGAGTGACCCGTCTGTCGTGGCCGTCGCGGAATCAGCCAGAAGAGGGCTTCACCCTCATCGAGGTCTTGGTTGCGATGGGCGTCATCTTTACCGCCCTTCTCGTCATGGCGCTCACGATGCTGAGCAGCTTTGCTGCCGTCGGCTTCAGCCGCCAGCGCAGCGAGGCGACGGCTTTGGCCGATCAGTCGCTGGAACAGATGAGGGCGCTGCCCGCCAACCTGCTCTTCATGAGTAGCAGCGACCTGGGGTCCGACACCCAGGTCGTCCCGGCCGGCTGTGCCGCCGCCGGCATCACCTGCTCCTTCAACAGCCGCGAGGTGCCGGTAGCCAACTTCGGGGCGTCCCCGCCGACGGGCCCGCTCGTGCCCCACATCGCGACTCGCACGGCGCTGCCTGGCAACACCGTCTACACGATTGCCAGCTACATCAGCTACGACCCGTTGGACAGCACGAAACAGACCTTGATCGCCACCGTCCAGGTCAAGTGGAGCAGCCCGCAGAAGGGCGGGGTGAAACCCAACCTCCAGGTGGAGAGCAAGATCTACAACGGCAAGTTCAGCGACGCCGGCCCCGGAATCCACACCTTCACCGCTACTGCGCAGGGCACCCCGGGCGGGATCCTGGTCTCTGGCACCCTCCTCAATCGCAGCCTGGCCAACCTGGCCATGAACTTCCCGTCGGTGAACGCGGGCCTGAGCGGAACGAGCCTTCCGGGCACGACTGACGTCGGCAAGGCCGGCAACCCGGTTTCGGCGTCGGTGTCCGCGGACACCATCTCGGCCGCCACCTTGGCGCTCGTCAGCACGGGAGCGGCCAGCGCCAGCGCCCAGTCCCTGGCCGGCGCCGTCCCCGCCGTGAGCCCAGTGGGAACCCAGACGGCCAACCCGACCGTGCTGAACCTCCCCGCCAGCCAGGGCCTGAACGTCGGATCGCTGACCGGCAACTTTGCGGCCGGGGCCTCCAACAAGACCGAGGCCATCGCGGCCACGTCGGCTGACGGAAGGGTCACCATTCCGACCGGGGGTGGCAACATGCCGAATACCCCACAACTGGGCTACGGGCGCTCCGTCGCGACGCAGTCCGGAATCATCTCCGCCGACCTCTCCCTCCTCGGAACCGTCAACATCGGCCTGGTCTCGGCCACGCCCACGGGCAACTCGGCGCCCGGTCCGGACATGGCCACGGTGCAACAAAACGGCACCGCGACCACACCGTTCGCCCAGACGGTCACCGCTTCGGCGCAGAAGGCGCTCACCGAGCTCGACGTCCTCACGATCCTCGGGAATCCCACGGTGAAGCTCACCGGATTCAAGGCCGCGGCGACATCGTGTGCCGCGGGACCGGCCAATCCCGGGGGGTGCACCGGGACGCCGGCACCGACCAACGCCGGTCAGCTCGTGATCGCCGGGCTGCTCAACATCCCGCTGGCGGGCGCCACACCCGCCACGATCACGATCCCGTCCATCAACCTCAATACCGGGCTGGTGAACATACAGGCGACCGGTTCGGTCACCATCGGCGCCACGCCGTCGACCACGGGGAACACCGCGACGGTCCCCTCCCCCGTGACGGTCAACGTCCACCTGGTGGTTTCCCTGCTTGTCGGGCTCGTGACACTCACGGACCTCAACATCTCGGTCAACTTGGGCACGATTACCACGTCAGCGAGCTACTCATGACCCGCCAGCCACCGTCCGAGCAGCGATCCGAGCAGCGATCCGAGAAGGGATCCGAGCAGGGCTTCACGCTGGTCGAGATCCTCGTCACCACGACCTTGATGCTGATCGTTCTGGCCATCGTGCTTCCGATGGTGAGCGGCAGCCTCAACACCTTGACCAACACCCAGGTACGTTCCGACGCCACCGACAACGCCCAGCTGGCGCTGCGCCAGGTGCAACACGACGTGGTGTCGAGCGCCATCCTCTACAACGATGCCACGCTGGCCAACGGGTCCGGAATCGTCCACCTGATGACCTACGGGTCCGGCGGCAACGGAAATCCGGTCTGCGTGGAGTACCAAGTGGCGTACCCGGTGGCCGGCCAGCCGCAGGTGGGCACCATGCAGCGACGCACGAAGACCCCCGGGGCAGCGACCTACACGTCGAACTGGAGCAATGTCATGACCGGCATCGTCAACAAGACCCAGGTCGCGGTCGCACCGGCACCGTCGCCCCCGCCGGTCTTCACGATCGCCGGCCAGGCCCGTAGCCTGGATGTCAACTTGTGGGTGAAGGTCGATACCAGGACCGCGAATGCCGCCGCCCCGGCCAACTACACCTCGACGTTCACGGGCCGGGCCATTCCGGCCAACTCCTCCTCGACCTCGGCGGTGTGCTGATGAGCTCCACCCCGACGCAGACGACGCCGCGGGCTCCTTCGACCCCCGCCCGGCCGGCCCCCGATGCCCGGCGCCTCCCCCGCCACGACGAACAGGGGTTCGCCTTGATGACGTCGTTCCTCGTCCTCTTGATTTCGGTTGTCGTGGTGACCGGAGCGCTCCAGCTGGCGTCGCACACCTCGCAGCGCAGCGGGCTCAACCGCAATCAGAGCGCGGCAGTCAACGCAGCCGAGGCCGGGGTCGAGGCGGCGTTGTCCAAGCTGTCCGACGGGACCTGCCCGGGGACGGCGTTCCCGGAAACACCGCTCCCCGACCAGAACCTGCCCACCGAGTCCTACATCATCCAGGCGCCGGTCAGCTGCACGGTCAATGGTCCCGCGGTGATTCTCGCGACCGGGTACGTTCCCAACGCCACCAGTCCTGTCGCCAAGACGACGATGGTCGCCCACATCAATCGCTCCCTCGGCGCACCTACCTCAGGGGGCGTCGGCGGCTACGACTTCCCGAATGTCCTCTACACCGACACCACCCTGGGCACGAGTGCCAGCCCGGCGTTGATCAGCGTCTTCGGCAACGGGGGCACGACCCCGAGCATCACGGCCAACGGCGGGGCCTACATCGGCACGGGCGGTACCCCGGCGCAGCTCAGCGGCCCGGTGAGCAGTTGGGGGCCCCTCACGCTCAATGCGTCCCAGATCGGGGGCGCAGTGGTCGGCACCGACGTGACCCTCGCGGGCGCCACGGTGCAAGGCGCCGTGGCGGCGGTAGGGAACCTCAACCTCGACACCGTCACCATCAACGGCACCGCCACCTATGGCGGCTCGTACAGCCACTCCGGGAGTATCACCGTGACCGGCGGGCCGCCGAGTTCTGCCACGACCATCCAGCCCCTCCGGCGCCCCTTCCCGGCGTTCACCAACAACTCGGCCACGATCGGCACCACGCTCGGTGTCGGCAGCGCCGTCACCAGCTGCCCCGGGTCGCCGACGACGTGGACCGCTCCCTTCTACGACATCGCCGCCAACTGCCCCGTCCGCTACACCCCCGGGACGTACAGCTCGACCGCGGCCAACAAGAACACCGTGATCATCGCCCAGGGTTCCCTTACCGTTGACGTCCCCCCGACGGCCGTCGGCGGGCAGCTGTACGTCATCACCACCGGCGGCGGCACCTTGACCATCAACGGCTCCGGCTCCACCCTTCCGGTGTTCGCCTTCACCGATGGCACCTTGAACCTGAGCGGCTCGATCGTCGGACAGTTCGCAGGCCACGCCATCACCACTACCGCCGGGGCCGCCACCTTGACCTTCACCCCCCCGGCTACCCCCGTGCCCAACTTTGCCTTCCCCGCCGGCTACAGCCCGCCCAACCTGGGCACCGCCGGAGTACCGGGCGCCTTCCTCAGCACGGTGAGCTTCGAGTACCAGTGTGCCGGCGCCGTGGCAACTCCCTGCTGAGGGCCACAGTTTTTACCTACTGACCGGTAGGTAGGTATGATGGCCTGGTGCCCGAAGTCATCGTTGCTGTGCTCGCCGGACTGGCCGTGTGCCAGCTGGCCTTGTTCCTGACCACCGTCTATCTCCACCGGACGTTGGCCCACCGCGCCCTGCGGCTGCGCCGCGGCCTCTCGCTGGCCTGCCGGTCCGTCCTGTGGATCACGACGGGAATCAAGGCCCGCCAATGGGTGGCCGTGCACCGCAAGCACCACGCTCACACCGACGTCGAGGGCGACCCCCACTCCCCGGTGCTGCGGGGCTACCTGGCGGTGCAGTTCGGCAACGTCGGCATGTACCGCACCGTGGCCAATGACGACGCCACCGTCGCCCGCTATGCCCGAGACATCCCCGTCGACCGGTGGGACCGGGTCCTCTTCGACCATTCGCTGGTCGGCCTGTCCATCGGTATCGGCGGACTCTGCCTGATGTTCGGCTGGCGGCTGGGCCTGCTGGCGGCCGGCGTCCATACCGTCACCTACCTGTTCCTCAACGGCGCCGTCAATGCCGTCGGCCACCGTTTCGGCAGCCGTCCCTACCGCGGATTCGCCACCAACAACCAGTGGTTGGCCTGGTTGACGGCGGGCGAGGGGCTGCACAACAACCACCACGCCGCGCCCACATCAGCCAACCTCGCCCTGGGTCGCCACGAGTTCGACCCGTCCTGGCCCGCCATCAGCGTGGCCCGCCGGCTCGGCTGGCTGACCGTCCGCCACGTTGGGATTCACCTGAGCGCCCAGGACCCCGAGCGCACGGAGGTGGCCGCGTAAGCAGCCCGGGCGGCGATCCCGGCCGCCCCGGCCTCAGTCCCAGGGCGACGAGTAGCCTGGAGAGTCCGATGGACATCGTCTCTGCTGTGTTCGCTGAGAGCATCAACTTGCGTGCGGTCCCTGGGCCGTCCACCCGGATCGACCTGACCGGGATCATGTTCTCCCTGCCGGCCCCGACCCCGCCGCCTGTCACGGTGCAGCCCCACCTCATCGTCCTGGTCCGGTCGCGGCCCACCGATGCGGGCCAGGGAATCCTCGAGGTCGTGTTCACCCAGGGCACCGACGCGGGCGGTGAAGAGGTGGCCCGCAACGTCTCGCCGTTCAACGTCGAGCCGGGCAAGTTCACCTACCGCCTGGTGCGCGCCGAGCTGGCCTTCAAGGACTACGGCACGATCGAAGCCAACTGCCGGCTCCTGCCCGGAGGAGCCGTGCTCACCGTCCCCCTGACCCTGTTGCCGGTCGTCTGATCGAGCGTCGCGTGCGCTTCGCCTCGAGCCTGTCGACCCATCCGGTCACGGCGCACGCCACGGGCGAGGTGATCGGCCAGGTCATCGAGCAGGTCGGTCGCCACCCCGACTTGGCGGTGCTGTTCGTGACCCGTCCCCATGCCGGGGCGTTGGAGGAGGCGGCCGACGCGGTGTGCCGCCTGCTCGAGCCCACGCTGCTCATCGGCTGCGCGGCCGAGTCCGTCGTGGGCAACCAGCGCGAGATCGAGCAGACCGAAGCGGTCAGCCTGTGGGCCGCGCTCACCGGGCCCATCGTGCCGGTACGCCTGTGGACCGAATTCGGACCCGAGTTCGAACGCGACGAGGACGACGACGCGGGCCCGGGCCGGCCCATACCGGTCATCGTCGGGTGGCCCGACCATCTGCCCTTCGAGCCTCAGGCGCTGATCCTGCTGGCCGATCCGTACAGCTTCGCGGTCGACCTGCTCCTGCGCGGGCTGGCCAACGAACACCCGCGCCTGCCCGTCATCGGCGGCATGGCCTCGGCCGCCCACGGCCCCGGGGGCAACCGGCTGGCCCTCAACGAAACCGTGTTCACCGACGGTGCGGTCGGGGTGCTCATCGGCCCGGGGGTCACCGTGTCCAGCGTGGTCTCCCAGGGATGCCGTCCAATCGGCCGGCCGTTGGCCGTGACCCGCACCGAGGGCAACATCATCTACGAGCTGGCCGGCCAACCGGCGCTGCAACGGCTCCTCCAGATGGCCAAGGAGGGAATGTCGGAACGCGACATCGAGCTCATCAACCAGGGCCTGCACATGGGCATCGTGATCGACGAGCACAAGATCGATTTCGCCCGGGGCGACTTTCTCATCCGCAACGTCGTCGGGGCCGACCGGGCCAACGGGGCGATCGCCATCGGCGACGCCGTCGAGGTGGGCACGACCGTTCAGTTCCACGTACGCGATGCCGAAGCAGCGGACGAGGAACTGCGCGAACTCCTGGCCGACCGCCATGCCGACGGCGTGTTGCTGTTCACCTGCAATGGGCGGGGCACCCGCCTGTTCACCAAGCCCGACCACGATGCCGGCGTGGTCGGCGACCTGCTCGGCGAACCGCCGGTCGCGGGATTCTTCGCGGCGGGCGAACTGGGCCCGGTGGGCGGCCGCAACTTCGTCCACGGCTTTACGGCATCGATGGCCCTCTTCGAAGAGCCGGAGCACCCCGATCCCCTACCGGAACCCTCCTAGCCGGGGGGAGGTTGGGGCGTCCCGCGGCCCGACAATGCTCACTCGGTTCCAGCCTAGGTAGGGTTGTTCCATGAGCGATCGCGACATCGAGCAGCTGGGAATCAACGTCATCCGGGGCCTCGCCATGGACGCAGTGCAGAAGGCCAACTCGGGCCATCCGGGCACCGCTATGGCGCTGGCGCCGTTGACCCATGTGCTCTGGACCCGGATCATGCGCTACGACCCGTCCGACCCGGATTGGCCCGATCGCGACCGCTTCATCCTGTCGTGCGGTCACGCCTCCATCCTCCTCTACTCGATGCTGTACCTCACCGGGTACGGCCTCACGCTCGACGACCTGAAGGACTTCCGCCAGCTGCACAGCAAGACGGCGGGCCATCCCGAGGTGCACCATGCCCCCGGCATCGAGGTCACCACCGGCCCACTCGGAGCGGGCTTCTCCAACGGTGTCGGCATGGGCGTGGCCGAGCGCTATCTCCGGGCGACATTCAGCCCCGACCTGGTCGATCACCACACCTTCGTCTTCTGTAGTGACGGCGATCTCATGGAGGGCATCAGCCACGAATCGGGCTCGCTGGCCGGCCACCTCGGCCTGGGCCGCCTGATCTACGTCTACGACGACAACCACATCACCATCGACGGGCCCACCGAGCTCTCGCTGACCGACGACGCGGGCAAGCGCTTCGAGGCCTACGGGTGGGATGTCAACAACCTGGGCGAGACGGCCAACGACCTCGACACCCTCGAAGGGGCGATCCGGGGCGCCATGGCGGTCGAGGACAAGCCGTCGCTGCTGATCTTGCGCAGCCACATCGGCTGGCCGTCGCCCCACAAGACCGACACGCCTTCGGCCCACGGCGAGCCGCTCGGAGCCGACGAGATCCGCGCCACCAAAGAGATCCTGGGCATGCCGGCCGACCAGTCGTTCTGGGTGCCCGACGAGGTGCTGGAGTACTACCGCCAGACCATCCCCCGCGGCCAGGCCCTCCGCCAGGAGTGGGAGCAGCGCCTGGCGAGCTGGACCGGGGACCGCGACGCGTGGGACGCGGCCCTGGCGGGCCGGGGCCTCACCGGCTGGGCGGCCAAGCTGCCCACCTGGCAGGCGGGCGAAAAGCTGGCCACCCGCCAGGCCATCAAGTCGTGCCTCAACGCCACGCTCGACGTGGTCCCGGGCCTGGTCAGCGGAGGCGCCGACCTCACGGGCAACACCGGCACCAAGCTCGACCACGCCGAGATCCAGAGCCCCGAGCACCCCGGCGGGCGCCAAGTTGCCTTCGGCGTTCGCGAGCACGCCATGGGGGGAATGATGAACGGCATGGCCCTCCACGGGGGGGTCCTGCCCATCGGGGGGACCTTTTTCATCTTCAGCGACTACATGCGTGGTGCCGTGCGGCTGGCGGCGCTCAGCGAGGCCAAGGTCATCTACAGCTGGACCCACGACTCGGTCGGCCTGGGCGAGGACGGCCCCACCCACCAGCCCATCGAACACCTGGCGTCCCTGCGGGCCATGCCCCAGCTGCGCGTCATCCGCCCTGCCGACGCCAACGAGACCGCCCACGCGTACCGCATCGCAGTGGACAGTGACGGCCCCACCGCCTTGATCCTGACTCGCCAAGCCCTCCCCGTGCTCGACGGCACGTCGGAGCGCTTCGCCGACGTGGCCAAGGGCGGCTACATCTTGGTGCCGGGCGGCGACGAGCCCGACGTCGTCCTGATCGGCACCGGAAGTGAGGTCTCGGTCTGCGTGGAAGCGGCCAAGCTGCTGGAGGCCGACGACATCAACACCCGCGTGGTGTCGCTGCCCTCGTGGGAGCTGTTCGAGTTGCAGGGTGAGGACTACCAGGCCGAGGTGCTGGGCTACGACACGCCGGTGCTCTCGGTCGAGGCGGCAACGTCGTTCGGGTGGTCGAAATGGGCCGACGACTGGGTGGCGATCGACCACTTCGGTGCCTCGGCTCCGGGCGCCCAGGTGCTGGCTGAGTTCGGCTTCACCCCCGACAACGTGGCCAGCCGGGCCCGTCAGCTGCTCGACACCTTCGGCGGCATGGACTTCGACGACGAGGACGACATCGACGCCGACATCATCGACGAAGTAGAGGAGGTCGAGGACTGAGAATGACCACCACCCGCCTGCACCAGCTCTTCGCCCAACAGGGCCAGAGCCCGTGGATAGACAACCTCCAGCGCTCGTACCTGAGCACCGGCCGCCTCGTTGAGCTGGTCGCCGACGGGATTCGGGGGGTGACCTCGAACCCCACGATCTTCCAGAGGGCCATCGAAGGCTCGGCCGACTACGACGACGACTTCCGCCGGCTGACCGAGCACGAGAGCGTCGAGGACGCCTACTGGGATCTGGTGGTCGACGACGTCACCAACGCCTGCGGGGTGCTCCGGCCGCTGTACGACCAAAGCGGCGGTGGCGACGGCTACGTGTCGCTCGAGGTAGCTCCCAGCTTGGCTCGTGACACCGAGGGCACCATCGGCGCGGCCCGCACCCTGCACCAGCGCATCGGACTGCCCAACTTGATGGTGAAGATCCCGGCGACGGGCGAGGGCGTTCCCGCCATCGAGCAAATGATCAGCGAGGGGCGCAACATCAACGTGACCCTCATCTTCAGCCTGGAGCGCTATGACGCCGTCATCGAGGCCTACCTGAGCGGCCTCGAGGCCTGGGTCGGCGGGGGCGGTGACCCGACACAGGTCCACAGCGTGGCCTCGTTCTTCGTCAGCCGGGTCGACACCGAGGTCGACCGGCGCCTGGAGAAGCTTGGGGAAAAGGGGATGGCGCTTCGCGGTAAGGCCGCCATCGCCCAGGCCAAGATGGCCTACCAGCATTTCGAAAAGGCGTTTTCCGGCGATCGCTGGGCAACGCTGCGGGCCCAGGGCGCACACCGGCAACGGCCGTTGTGGGCCTCGACATCGACCAAGAACCCGGCGTTTCCCGACTTGTATTACGTCGAAAGCCTGATCGGTCCCCACACGGTCGACACCATGCCTGAACCCACGGTCACGGCGTTCATGGACCACGGCGTCGTCGCCCGCACGATCGACCAGGGCGTCGAGGAGGCCAAGGCCCATCTCGACGCGCTGGGCGAGGTGGGAATCGACATGTGCGAGGTGGCCGAGCTCCTCGAGGATGAAGGGGTGGCCAGCTTCTCCAAGAGCTTCGACGAGCTGCAGCAGGCGCTCACCGATAAAGCATCCCGGCTGTAGCCGGCCTGGCATCGCGCCGGTGACAACGGTCGTTTTGGTCACTGAGTACATCTATTTCATCGGTTTGTGGCAACAACAACCCCGCCCGGCCGTGCACCCATGACGCTGACCGAGTCGACGGAGGCCAACCCGCTGGCGGCGGGGCTCGACCAGGGTCGGCGCGCTTCACCCGGGGTGCTGGTCGTCTTCGGCGCCTCGGGCGACCTGACGGCCCGCAAGCTGATGCCCGCCGTGGCGTCGCTCGCTCGCCGGCGCCTGCTGCCCTCGACGTTCGCGGTCGTGGGGGTGGCCCGCAGCCGCATGAGCGACGACGACTTCCGGGCCAAGCTGATCGATGCCGTCCCTGACGGTGGGCCGGCCTGGGCCGAACTCGTGAAGGGGTTCCGTTACGTGGCCGGTGACTACGGCGGGGCCGACACCATGCAACGCTTGAAGGCCGTCCTGGAGGAGGTCGACGCCGACCGGAGGACGGCGGGCAACCGCCTCTTCTACCTGGCGACGGTGCCCTCGGTGTTCGAGCCGGTCGCCGACGCCTTGGGTGCCGCGGGCCTGAACTGCCCGGCGCGGCCTGACGCCTACGTCCGTCTCGTCATCGAGAAGCCCTTCGGGCGGGACTTGGCCAGCGCCCGGCAACTCGACGACGCCCTGCACCGCAACTTCGAGGAAGGCCAGATCTACCGGATCGACCACTACCTGGGCAAGGAAACGGTGCAGAACGTCCTGGCCCTGCGCTTCGCCAACGCCATCTTCGAGCCCATCTGGGACCGGCGCTACGTCGACCATGTCCAGATCACGGTGGCCGAGGCGCTCGGCGTCGAGCACCGGGGCGGGTTCTACGAGACCGCCGGGGCGCTGCGCGACATCGTGCAGAACCACGTCATGCAGGTCCTGTCGCTCACCCTCATGGAGCCGCCTGCCATGATCGACGCCCAGGGCATCCGCGACGAGAAGGTGAAGGCCCTGCGGGCAGTCAAGATCATGTCGATCGAGCAGGTCGCGACCGACGTGGTCCGGGCCCAGTACGAGGCCGGGTGGTCGGAGGGCATGGCGGTACCCGGCTATCGAGAGGAAGAGGGCGTGGCCCCCGACAGCCGCACCGAGACCTATGTCGCCATGAAGCTGGAGGTGGACAACTGGCGCTGGGCCGGAGTCCCGATCTTCGTGCGCACCGGCAAGCGCCTCCCCAAACGGGTGACCGAGGTGGCGTTGCAGTTCCAGCGGGTCCCCCACCTGCCCTTCGCAGCCCATGAGTCCCGGGACCTTCACCCCAATGCCCTGGTGTTGCGTATCCAACCCGACGAGGGCATCAGCCTGCGTTTCGGAGCCAAGGTCCCCGGTCAGGCGTTCGAGGTGCGCGACGTCCTCATGGACTTCTCCTATGGCGCCGCCTTCCTCGAGGAGCCGCCCGACGCCTACGAACGGTTGCTGCTCGACGCCATGATCGGCGATCCCACGCTGTTCATTCGCAGCGACGAGGTGCTGCAGTCGTGGTGCATCGTCGACCCTATCCTCAGCGCCTGGGCATCCAAGGACACGCCGCTGGCGCGCTACCCCTCCGGGACCTGGGGCCCCAAACAGGCCGATCAACTCCTGTCCCGGGAGGGGCGGCGGTGGCGGACGCCGTAGCCCTCAACCGCTGGTACGGCACCGAGGTCGGGCTGGGCGCCGTGGTCGACACCATGGCCCAGTTGCGGCGCAGCGTGGCCCGCACCGCGTCGCGCACGTGGGTGATGACCTTGGTCGCGATCGCGGTGAGCGACGACGAGGCGTACCAGGCCACCCAGGTGCTACGGGCGCTGGGCGCCCACCACCCGGCCCGGCTGCTGGTCGTGCAACCCCAACCGGAGGCCGTCGTGGGGGCGGCGGGGATCGACGCCAGCGTGACGATCTACGGGACCGAGGTCGACGGCCACCCGCTGACCTTCGACGAGGTCTCCCTCTGGGTCAAAGGCGAGGCGGCCCGTCACCTCGACTCGATCGTCGAGCCGTTCACGCTGTCGGACCTGCCCGTCGTGGTGTGGTATCCGGCCAGCCTGCCGGCGGTGTCCGAGCCCCTCCTCGCCAAGGCGAGCAGCGTGCTGGTCGACACGCGGGAAGCCCACGACGTGGCGGGTCTGATTGCCCTGGCGGGCCGGCGGGCCGTGGTCGACCTCTCGTGGATGCGTCTGCGGCCCTGGAGGGAGATGGTGGCGGCGCTCTTCGATCCTCCGGAGTTCCGGCCCTACGCCCGCCAGATCACCTCGGCCTCCATCGCCGGCAAGGGGGGGCCGCGCCGCCTGCTGGCGGGATGGCTGGGATCGCGCCTCGGCCTGTCCAAGGAGCGCATGGAGCTGCACGACGCCCGCCACGCCCGGGTGGTGCTGCGCTCCGGGTCGACCGCCAGCTTCGAAGTGGCTCGGGAGGAAGGCGAACGCCTGGTGCGGGCCAGCGCCGTCATCGACGGCGAGATCCGCCACCACGAGCTGCTTCCCCTCCCCGACGACTCCCTGGTGTGGTCCCTGTCCGAGGCCCTGACCCACTTAGGACGCGACCGCGTGTGGCAGCAGGCCCTGGCTGCAGGCGTCGCGGCCGACGCCTGGCTCTGAGGTCGCCAGCCGCAAGTTAACCTGCGTCGCGTGAACGGGGAACTCTTCGTCGTCGAAGACGTACCCAGCGCATTCGCGGAGCGGGTGGTGGACGCATTCCACGTGCGCCTCGACGAGGAGTTCTCGCTGGCGGTCTCGGGCGGGGCGACGGCCCGGGCCTGCTACGAGAAGCTGGCCGTCGTCGGCGCCGAACAGATCGACTGGTGGCTGGTCAACGTCCTCTGGAGCGACGAGCGTTGCGTGCCGGCCGACCACCCCGACTCCAACCAGTTGCTCGTCCGCCAGGCGCTGCTGGAGAAGGTGGGCGCCGCCAATGCGGTGTACCCCATGCGCTGCGAGGAAGGCCCCGAGCCCTACCAGCTCCGGCTGGGCGAGATGGGGCGGATCGACGTGGTCCACCTGGGGATGGGGCCTGACGGGCACACCGCCTCGTTGTTTCCCGATTCAGCGGGCCTCAGCGCCGATCCCGGCGTGCTGGTCACCATGAACGAGGACCCGTCGGCTCGCAACCCGCACCGCCGTATGACCTTTACCTATAGCGGTATCGCCCGTGGCCGCCTGGTGATCTTCACCGTGGCCGGCGAATCCAAGCGCGAAGCCATGCAGGCGGTGTACGACGGCGCCGATCTGCCCGCCGCCCGAGTCACGGCCGACCGCATCATCTGGCTGGTCGATCCCGCCGCCGCCCCCGAGGGCACGCACTAGAACAGCCGCGTTAGGACGGTTCGACGGGCGGTTGGGCCTGCGACCCCGCCAAGGGGGGCGGCGGGGGCGGCGGCGGCGCACCGCCGGGGAGTTCGGAGATCGTGCGGTGTAGGGACTCCCGCAGGCGCGTCAGCCCGTCGCGCATCTCGTCACGTTCGGCCTCCAGGCGCTGCAGCTCGGCCCGCAGGGCATCACGTTCGTCGCCCAGCTGGGCCAAGACCCGCCCGCGTTGCGCTTCCGCATCGGCGACCACGGCCTGTCCCCGCTCCAGCGCCAGCGCCTCGCGGCCGGCAGCCCGGCTCTCCGCTTCGGCCAGCAGCCGGTCGGCCGACTCGGCCGCCCGAGCCTCGGCCTGCTGCACCAGGGCCGTGGCCTGATCGGCGGCCCCGGCGATGAAGGCCTCCATCTCCGCCTGGCGGGATTGGGCGTTTGTGACCAGGTCGACGGCCTCCTGCCGGGCCCGGCCGATGATCGCCAGGGCTTCGGCATCGGCGTCGGCTTGGACGGCGATGGCCCCCTCCTCGGCCAGTTGCAGTATCCGGGTCACCCGTTCACCGAGTGCTTGCATGGTCCGCGGCGAGCTGTCGTTCAGCTGCTGGTCGAGTTGCGCCAGTCGGTTGCGCAAGTGCAGCACCTGCTCGCGCAGGTGGGCGGCTTCGGACTCGGCTTCCTCCATGCGGACCGTGGCGTTGCCCAGCCACTCCCGCAGCGTGTCGACGTAGTCGTCTACCTGGGCGCGGTCATAGCCGCGTACCGTTACCGCAAATTGGGGAGCCAGCTCGGTCGTCATCGGTCGTCCTCCGTCGTCCACGCGTTGCCGCAGCGACGGGCAGTGGTGACAGCCGTCGCCGACTCCGCCGCAACCAGACTAGAACGGGAACGCGCACCAAGGGAGGACACGTGCATCTCTTCGCCTACGCGGGCAGCCCCCGACCGGCATCGCGACGGGTCGCAACCCGCATCACCGTGGCCCTCGTGGCTGCTGTCGCCCTGTTCGGGGCGGCTCCCCTCTCGACCGCTCGGGCCGCGCCGTTGTCCTACGTCTCGCTGGGCGACTCCTACACCTCGGCGCCCGCAGTGCTTCCACCGGCCCCCAACGCGCCGCTCGACTGCTTGCAATCAGCGGTCAACTATCCGCACCTGGTCGCTGCCGCCCTCGGCCTCACGCTGAGCGACCGCAGCTGCAGCGGCGCCACCACGGCCGACATGACGAGCCCTCAGTACCCCGATCAACCGCCGCAGTTCAACGCCCTGAAGCCGACGACGGGGGTCGTCACCGTCGGCATCGGGGGCAACGACGACCAGCTGTTCATCAGCGCCCTGGTGGCCTGCTCGACCACCGACGCCCTCGACGTGTTGAACCTCGGCACCCCGTGCAAGAGCCTCTTCGGCAGCTACTTCCTCAACCATGTCAATGCCGACGGCCCGGTGGTGGGCCAGGCGATCGGCACGATCCACACCCGCTCCCCCGCCGCCAAGGTGTTCGTGATCGGCTACCCCGAGATCCTCCCCCAACGGGGCAACTGCTACCCGCAGCTGACCTTGACGACCGGAGACGTGGCCTACCTGAACCAGCTGGAAATGGCGCTCAACGCCATGCTCCAGCGGGAAGCGACGGCCCACGGCGCCACGTTCGTCGACACCTTTGCCGCCAGCGTCGGTCACGACGCGTGCCAGGCGGAAGGCACGCGCTGGGTCGAGCCCATCGTCCCCGGCACCGACGCCTTCCCGGTCCATCCCAACGCCAGGGGCGAGGCCGCCGATGCCCTGGCGGTCGAATCGGCCCTGCACACCGCGGGCTTCTAACCGCCAGACCCGCAGGTACCCTCGGCGGGTGCTTCACCACCTAACCCTCTGGGTTCCCGACCTTCGCCGGGCCGAGGTCTCCTGGGGTTGGCTGCTGGGCCAGCTCGGCTATACGCGGGACCGGTCCCT
>JAUTXM010000214.1 GCA_030838025.1 Acidimicrobiaceae bacterium | reverse complement strand
GACGGCGAATGGTATGGCATGCAGACCTTCGATCAAAGCCTTGTCGCGCTGTACCGCAACGGCGACGTGACGCTGTCACAGGCGATGAGCGCGGCATCACGGCCTCATGACTTCAAGCTGACCCTCGAAAAGGCCGGACTGGTCACGACCGGACGGTGAGTCTCACCGGGCCGTGGTCGTGACCGAAGGCCCAAGACCTGCGTCGGTCGGATCTTGATTTGCGTTCCCGACACATGGTTATAGACGGATCGGGAAATTAGGCCGTCCTAGCCACTCCGACCGGACACGAGACGCCGGTACCCCCGAGGCCGCAGTAACCGCCCGGATTCTTCGCCAGGTACTGCTGGTGGTAGTCCTCGGCGTAATAGAACGGCCCCGCTTCGGCGATTTCTGTCGTGATCGGACCATGGCCGGCCGCGGTCAACGCCGGTTGGAAACCATCGCGTGAGCCGAGCGCCGCATCGAGCTGCGCCGGGGTCGTCCAATAGATGGCCGAACGATATTGCGTTCCATGGTCGTTGCCCTGGCGCATGCCTTGGGTGGGGTCGTGGCCCTCCCAGAACAGCTTCAGCAGGGCCTCATAGCTGGTCACCGCCGGGTCGAAGACCACGAGCACCACCTCGGCATGGCCCGTCTGCCCGCTGCACACCTCACGGTAGTTGGGGTTGGCCGTGAAGCCGCCGGCATAGCCGACCGCGGTGCTGTACACCCCAGGGGCCTCCCAAAACTTGCGCTCGGCGCCCCAGAAACAACCGAGCCCGAATACCGCCTGTTGCATCCCGTCGGGAAACGGCGGCCGCAGTGGGTGACCGTTGACGAAATGAGCTGTAGGCACGGCCATCGACTCGGACCGCCCCGGCAGGGCGCGCTCGGCAGTAACCATGCCGCTCTTGTGACTGAAAATCCCCATACCCCAAAGGGTACGGCCATCCGAGCGCTACTTCCGGGATCGCCGCGACGCGCGGTGAAACGCCGCCGCGACACGCTCCTCTAGACGCCGCTCATACTGACATCGGCGATCGCCAAGGTCAGTCCGGCCGCCGATGACGGCAGGCGCTCGAGGTCATTGCCGATCGCGACGATATCGAGCAGCATCCGTTGGATGGTGGAGGCGATGGTGAATTCCCGAACGGGCTCGGCCAACTCGCCTCCCCGGAACAGCATTCCCTCGGCACCCACCGAAAAGTCGCCGCTGACGGGATTGACACCCGAATGAACCCCCGAGACCGACTGGACCAGCAACCCGTCGCCCACCGAGGCCAGAATCTCTGCGGGCGACGCCGGGCCCGGCTGCACCGCCACCGCTCGGGCGCCCACGCCCGGCCCGCTCTTGAACCCGGCCCGGACCGCCGAGCCCGTCGAGGCGCGCCCGGCCCGGCGCCCGGCGTAGGTGTTGTACAGGAAGCCCTGGAGCACGCCACCGTCGACGAGCACGTTGCGCCGGCAGGCGAGGCCCTCGGCGTCGATCCGGGCCGCGCCGTACGCCTCAGGGTCGGTGGGGTCGTCGACGAGGACCAGGTCCGGGACCGACACCGCCTCGCCCACCCGTTGGGCGAACAGTGACCGCCCCTTCAGCACCGACTCCCCGTCGAGCGTCCCGGCCAGGATCGCCAGCAACGTGGCCGTGATGCGCGGTTCGAGCACCACCGTCACCCGCCCCGACGCCGGCTTGCGGGCGCCGAGCAAGCGGGTGGCCCGGTCGACGGCGTCGTGCGCCGCCACGCCGAGCGACACGTCCGACGGGGCCCGGCCGACGGAGTACCCGCCACCGGTCTGGGTGTCGGCGCCCTCGCCCGCGATGGCGTAGGCCGAGACGTAGCAGGTGGTCCGCCTGGACGACCCGACGATCCCCGTGCTGGTGGCGACGGCCGACTCGCTGGCCGAGTCGCCCCAGTAGGCCGACTCCACCTGGCGGATACGTGGATCGCCGGCGCGCACCAGGCGCTCCAACTCCAAGGCCGCCTCGACCTTCTGATCAGTGGGAAAAAGGGCCAGCTCCTCGCGCCAAAGATCGAGTTCTGCCGGTGGCACGCCGTCCGGCGCGGCCAAGCCCAGGTGCTCGTCAGGTGTGGCAAAGCCGGCGTTGTCCCGTGCCTCGGCGAGCGTCTCGGCCACCACGTCGGCATCCAGCGACCCGGCATAGGCGAAGCCCTGACGGGACCCGGTCACCACCCGGATGCCGACTCCCGCCGACTCGGCGGCCGAAAGCGACTCCACGTCGCCCTCGAACACCTTGACCTCGGTCGACTTGCCCCGAGCGACGTACGCCTCGACCTGTTCGCCGTCGCGTGCCCATCCGGCCACCCGGGTGGCGATGTCGACCAGTTCGGTCACGCCGCGGTTCCCCCGACGGTGAGCGACCGGACCCGCAATGTCGGCTGCCCGTCGCCGACGGGCACCCCTTGGCCGTCCTTGCCGCAGGTACCGGGCGAACCCATGTTGAAGTCGTTGCCCACCACGTCGATGTTGCGCAACACCTCGGGACCGCTGCCGATGAGGTTGGCGTCGCGCAGCGGCTCGGTGATGTGGCCGTCGGTGATCAGGTAGGCCTCGGTCATGCCGAAGACGAAGTCGCCGGTCGCGGTGTTGACCTGGCCACCGCCCAGCTGCGCCACGTAGACGCCGTGGGGGGTCTGGCGGACGATCTCGTCGGGGTCCTCGGTCCCGGCCAGCACATAGGTGTTGGTCATGCGGACCATGGGCAGATGCTGGTAGCTCTGGCGCCGCCCGTTGCCGGTGCTGTCACGACCCTCCTTACGGGCCCGCAACCAGTCCCACATGTACTCCGTCAACACCCCATCTTGGATGAGCACGTTGCGCCCGGCCCGGTGCCCCTCGTCGTCGATGCCGATCGCCCCCCACTCGGGGCCCATCGTCCCGTCGTCGACCAGGGTCACCAAGGGACTGGCCACCTCCTCGCCTCGCCGGCCCCGGAAGACCGACGCGTCCCGGCCCACCAGGTCGGCCTCCAGGCCGTGCCCACACGCCTCGTGGAACAGCACCCCGCCCCCGCCGCTCTTGATGACCACCGGGACGGCGCCGCTCGGCGCCGGGCGCGCCGACAGCTTTCGCAGCGCCCGGGCGGCCGCCAGCCGGGCCAGTTCCTCGACGTCGTAGCGGTCGAACAGCTCCCAGCCGACGGTGGCGCCGACCGACTCCCGACCGGTCTGCATCCCGCCGTCGCCTACTGCCACGCAGCTGATCGAGAACCGGGTCTTGACCTGGTCGTCGCTGGCCAGCACACCATCGCTGTTGGCCACCAGGATCTGGCGGCGCCCGTCGGCATAGACCGCACTGACCTGGCGGATGGCTCCGCCCGCCGAGCGGGCCACCTCGTCGGCCCGGCGCAGCAGTTCCACTTTGCTGGCCTTGGGCACCGATTCGGGCAGCACCGTGACGGCATTGGGCGCCGCCGCCGTCACCCGCGACAAGGCGACGGTCCGCACGCCCCCACCGCCGCCGCGTGCCGCGGCCGCCGCCGCCTCGGCGGCGCCCCGAAGGCCCGGCTCCGACACGTCGGCGGTGTGCGCGAACCCCGTCGTCTCGCCCACCACGACCCGGATGCCGGCGCCGCGCTCGCGACCGGACATCAGCTCCTCGATCCGCCCGTCATCCAGCCGGGCCAGCGAGTTGCGACGATCCTCGGCAAAAATCTCGGCGAAATCGCCCCCGGTGCGCAGGGCATCGGCCAACACCCGTTGCAATACCGCCTCGTCGATCACCAGACTCCCTTCGGCCAGCCGCCGCATCCGCAACGCCGTCGGCCGAGGGTAACAAGGCGTCAGGTGCTACAGCCCCTGTTGCCGCCCTTACAGATCCTGTTGCAGGCCACGGAGGAACTCCGACACGACCGCCCACCAATCCTCGGGCCGCTCAAACTGGGGACAGTGCCCCGCCAGGCTGATCACCGCGAAGTCGGCATCGGGGATGGCGCCCGCCAGCTCACCGCATTGCTGCAGGAAGGTCTCGTCGAATGCCCCGACGATCACGAGGGCGGGCACCGACAGCTTTTCCAGCGCCTGAAGCCGATCGGGTTGGCTCAGGATCTCGGCCGACAAAGCAACCCACATGTCATCCGAGGCCGCCAGGGTCTTGCTGTCGCAGAACTCCTCGTAGTCCGGACGGGCGGCGATCAGCCGCCGGTGCGCCTGCGTGTCGAGTGGTCCCGGGCCGAAATCCTTCTGCGCCTTGAGGAGCGCTTCGGTGCCCCCCGCCCGGACCACTTCCCGTCCGAGACTCACCAACTCGGCATCGATGCCGTCAGGCCGCTTGTGACTGGTGCCCATCAAGATCAGGCCCGCCAGGCGCTCCGGTGACTCGATGGCGAACAGTTGGGCCACCATGCCGCCCATCGAGTGGCCCAACAACACGAAGCGGTCCCACCCGAGCTGGTCGGCGACGGCCCGCACGTCGTCGGTGAGCAGCTGAAGGGAATACTGCTCCTCACCCCTCGGGTGGGCGCTCTTCCCGTGCCCCCTTTGGTCGAAGGCCACGGCGTGCCAGCCGGCCGCGGCAAAGGGGTCCAACCACTCGCTGAAGTCCTCCTTGGCCCCGCCGAAGCCGTGCAGCACCAGGAGGTGGTTGGGCGCGCCGGCACCCGCCTCGGCGGCGGCCAGTTGCAGGCCTCCAACATCGAGTTGCCGAGTTTCCACGGGTGCTCCTCCTGTCAGGACGATCTACGGATTCAGGTTTGCTGGCGGCGAGACCGCAGGCGCGGGCACACCGAAGGTAACGAAATCGATGTCGGTGGCGATGGTGGCACCGTCGACCCGGGTTGGTGGCGTGGTGGATTTGAAGCTGAAGTCGGCCGGGACCTCGATACGTCGGAGGTGCAGCAGGCTGTCGATCCACACCTCCATCGTGAACAACGCGGTCCGACCTCCGAGCGCCGACCGCACCGCTGCCTGCCGGGAGGCGGGAGTGGTGTCGATCGCCTGCTGCGGATCCACGGTGATGGTGTACCCGATCGTCGATGCCCCCTCGATGGCGCCGCCCCCGTTGGAGAGGATGTGGACCGTACCGCGCACGAGATCGATGGCCGCCCACGGGTCACCGCCGGGAAGGACTTGCGGCAGCGATGCCGCGAGTGACGAGTACGAGGGGTCCGATGCGGCTTTTACGTAGCCCGCGCCATCCACGATGATGAGGTCGGCGGCCACGGGATGTCCGGGGGCCAGGACCGCCAACCGGCCGTCGCGCCCCGCAAGGTCGATGACGCCGCGGGCGTTGGCCTTGGGGGCGGTGATGAAGATCTCCGCCGTCTTGGCCGCCAACGTGGCGTCGGGCGCCCGCCCAACCACGTCCTCGGGCGCGCCGACCGGTCCCCCGGTCTTGTCCCCCCCGCAACTCGCAAACCCCAACAGGGCGGCTGTCAACATGCCGATGAGAAAGAACCGTCTTACGGATAAACGAACGGCCGTAGAACGCACAGTGCCACTAACCTAGGCAGATCGGCCGAAGGAGGCAGATGCAAGGGCATCGCCGGGTTTGGTCCATTCTCCGGGTCCTGGCCACGATCGTGATGCTCGTGGCCCTCGTCAGTCGCGTCGATCTTGACACGATCCTGCCGGACTGGGATCCGACCCATGTGGGCTGGCTGCTGTTGGCGATGCTCGTCACGCTGGCCGGCATCGCGCTGGCGTCGCTGCGGTGGCAACGCGTCCTGGCCGCCCTCGACCTCCGCTCTCGCATGCCCCGGTTGCTGTCGACCTACCTGGCCGGGCTGTTCATCAGCAATTTCCTGCCCAGCACGATTGCCGGCGACGCCCTGCGGGTGAGCCGCATCTCCTCCGACACCGGGGAGGCCCCTCGCACGTTCGCCTCGGTGGTGCTGGAGCGCCTGAGCGGCTGGGCCGTCCTGCCCCTGCTGACCCTGGCGGCACTCGCCATCAACCCCACCCTGCTGCATCTCCCGGGGGGTGACCGGTCGATCCATGTGGCGATCATCGTCTCGGTAGTGACCCTGTTCCTCCTCTTGGCGGTGCTGATGGCGGCCGGACACCCCAGCCTGGGTGGCCGTCTGGCCAGCCACACCGGCTGGAAACGGTTCACGGGCGCCATCTACCTCGGCCTCGACCGGTTCCGGCACCGGCCCAAGGTGGCGGCCCAGGTGCTGGCCGCTGGGCTCGCCTACCAGCTGGCGGTCGTGGCGGCCGCCTTCGCGGCCGGACACGCCCTGGGACTGTCGGTGGGATGGACGGCGTTCATGGCGTTCATGCCGGTCGTCGCCATCGTCCAGGTCCTGCCATTTCCCACCATCGGCGGCCTGGGGCTACGCGAAGGGGCGTTGGTCCTGTTTCTGGCACCCCTCGGCGTCAACCAGAGCCATGCCATCGCCCTGGGACTCATGGTCTACGGCATCAATCTCACCGTGAGCCTGCTCGGTGCTCCCGCTTTTGCCATTGGGCGGCGACCGTCCGTCGGAGCCGTGACCGTGGCGACCGCCGCCCCTGCCATCACTGGCTGAGCGTGGCCGCGAGCACCCTGGAGCCGCCACCGGCCGCGTCCCACCCCAAACCCAGGCTGCGGTGGTGGCGGGAGGTGCTGTACATCCTCGCCTTCTATGCCGCCTACACCGCAGTGCGCGACTTGCGGGGCAACCGGCCGGTGTCGCGCGCCCAGGCCTTCACCAATGCCAGGAGGATCATCAGCCTCGAGCGGTTCTTCGGCCTGTTCCAGGAGCATCGGATCCAATCGTGGTTCCTGCACTTCCACCTGCTGGTCCGCACCCTGGACGACTTCTACGGGACGGCCCACTTCGTCATCACGCTGGTCGCCCTGGTGTACCTGTTCCGACGCCAGCCCTGGCGGTACCCGCTGTGGCGCAACACGCTGGCAATCACGACCGGGTTGGCGCTCGTCGGCTTCGCGCTGTTCCCCCTGATGCCACCTCGGTTGCTTCCGTCGAGCTTCCACATTGTCGACACCCTGCGAAGCGTCGGGGGGTTGTGGTCATTCGACTCGGGACCCATGAGCAAGGTGTCCAACCAGTACGCCGCCATGCCGAGCCTCCACTTCGCCTGGGCCGTGTGGTCGGCGGGGGTGCTGGCCCCGGCCATGCGCCACCGGGCCACCAAGGTCCTGGTGTGGTGCTACCCCGCGGTCACGCTGCTGTGCATCGTGGTCACGGGCAACCACTACATCTTCGATGCCGTCGGTGGGGCGCTCACGTTGGCCGCGGGCTACGGAGGCGCCCGTCTCATCGCCCGAGCCACCGATCGCCGCCGGCGCGAACCCGAACAGGCTCGTCAAGGCGTCTCCAGCGGATCTCACCCGACCCCAAAGCCGGTGCGATCCCGCCAACCTTGACGCGCTCGACCGGTGACGGCGCAAGTCTGATGGTGGTCCCGTATGGGGCCGCAAGTCCCTTACGCTGCCACCGCTGTGTCTGTGAGCTCCGGCATCGTCGCCCCCGCCTTCATGGCCGAGATCCGAAGTCGAGTCGACGCCCGGATGTCCACTCTCTTGGCCACCGACCTCGAGCGGTGGTCGGCCATCGACCCCGACCTGGTCCCGCCCCTCGAATCGCTCCACCGGCTGCTGCTCGCCGGTGGCAAGCGGCTGCGCCCGGTCTTCTGCCACTGGGCCTTCGTCGGCGTGGGCGGCGACCGCGACGCCCCCCGGGTGATCGACGCGGGCGCCGCCCTCGAGCTGCTTCACACCTTCGCGGTCATCCACGACGACATCATGGACGCCTCGGCCCGGCGACACGGCCAAGAGACCATCCACACCGAGTTCGCGGCGCGCCACGAGCGAGCCGCCTGGCGCGGTGAGTCCCGCCGCTTCGGCGAGGGCGTCGCCATCTTGATGGGCGACCTGGCCTTTGTCTACAGCGACATGCTGCTGCAGGGGGCGCCGCGAGAGGCCCTCGAAGTGTTCGACCAACTCCGGTTGGAGGTCAATGTTGGCCAATACCTGGACCTCCTCGGCACCGCCCGGGGCAACGCCACCCCAGAACTGGCCCGGCGCATCTGTCGCTTCAAGTCCGCCAAATACACCATCGAGCGCCCCCTCCACCTCGGTGTGGCACTGGGGGCGCCGACGCGGCTGGCCCAGCTGGCACCCCCACTCAGCGCCTACGGGCTTCCCCTCGGGGAAGCGTTCCAGCTGCGTGACGACATCCTGGGCACCTTCGGCGACCCCGACGTGACCGGCAAGGCCGTGGCCGACGATCTGCGTGAGGGCAAGCCGACCTTGCTGTACGCCCTGGCCCGGCAGCGGGCGACGGGCGAGTCCGCAGCGCTGCTGGCCAGCCGCTTCGGCGCCGAGGACCTGTCGGAGGACGAAGTGGCGGCCATCCAGCAGGTGTTCCAAGACACGGGGGCCCGCGGCGACGTCGAAGCAACCATCGAGGAACTGGTCGACGAATCCATCGGGGCCGCCTCGGCCGAGCAGCTGCCGCTCACCGACGAAGCCCGCCACGCGCTGATCGGGCTGGCCCGATTCGTCGCCGGGCGAAACTACTGAGAGCATCATGAGGTGACCGCGATGACCGATGTCGAGTTTTTCTTTGACCCGAGTTGCCCGTGGACCTGGGTAACCAGCCGGTGGCTGGCAACCGTGGCGCCGGAGCGCCAACTGGCGGTCACGTGGCGCCCGTGGAGCCTTCCCATCAAGAACGAGGGCCGGGAATTGCCGCCGTCCATGCCGGCCGAGCTGCGGGAACGGATCCTGGCAGGGCAACGGTTCTCGGTGCGAGCGCTGCGGGTACTGGCAGCGGCCGGCGACCAGGCGGGTAACGAAGCGAGGGGCCGGCTGTACACCGAAATGGGCCGCCGCTTCCACGGGGAGGGCGAGGGAGGCCGCGGTGGCGCCGCGGACGCCGATGCGGTCATCGGCGAGGCGCTGGCGGCCGCCGGGCTCCCGGCCGAGCTGGCCGACGCCGGGGCCGACGAGGGTTGGGACGAGACCCTGCGGGACAACATGAAGGAAGTGGGCGCGGAGATCGGCGACGAGGTCGGCGTCCCCATCGTCGCCATCCGAGCCGACGGGCGGCTGCGGGCCATCTCGGGGCCGATCATGGCCGAGGTGCCCCCCGACGAGCGGGCCTTGGCGCTGTGGGATGCGGTGGCGACGGTGGTCGGCGAACCCGTGGCCTTCGAACTCAAGCGCCACCGGACGGGACATCCGACCCCGCCTCGGCTCGACACCGACGGCCGGGTGGCCTAGCCCGTGCCCGGCGCTCGCACATTTCAGTCCCATGACCAGAGGTAGCGTGGCCTAATGCTGTTGGAGACGATCGAGAGTCCCGCCGATCTGCGGGGGCTGGACGCCAATCAGCTGGCGCAGCTGGCAGCCGAGATCCGGGAGTTCATCGTCCAGGCGGTGTCGGTGACGGCGGGCCATCTGGGTTCCAACCTGGGCGCGGTCGAGCTCACCTTGGCCGTGCACCGGGCGTTCAACTCGCCCCGCGACGTCATCTTGTGGGACACCGGCCACCAGGCGTACACCCACAAGATCGTGACCGGCCGCCGGGCTGCCTTCGCCACACTGCGCCAGCCGGGCGGTCTTTCGGGTTACCCGTCGCGCTCGGAGTCGGCCCACGATTGGGTCGAGAACAGCCACGCCTCCACCATCTTGTCCTACGCCCACGGGGTGGCGGCAGCCATCGAACGGTCCAGCGCCCCCGACCGCAAGGTCGTGGCGGTCATCGGCGACGGTTCCCTGACCGGGGGCATGGCTTACGAGGGCCTCAACAACCTGGGACATTCCGGGAGCCGGGTCGTGGTGATACTCAACGACAACGGCCGATCCTACGCCCCGACGGTGTCGCGACTTTCGGAGAGCCTGACCCGCATCCGCCTGCACCCCGGCCTGAAGTCGATCCGCTCCAAGCTGGAAGAAGCCCTCCGCGTCCTGCCCGCCGTCGGGCCCTTGGCCTACTCCAGCCTGCAGGGCATGTACTCGGCCATCCGGGAGGTGGTCGAGCCGCCCGCCTTCTTCGAGAGCCTGGGCGTGCGCTATGTCGGCCCGGTCGACGGCCACGACGTCCTGGGCCTCGAGCACACGCTCCGCCAGGCGGCGGACTTCGATGGCCCGATCGTGATCCACGTCCTGACGCATAAAGGCCGGGGCTACGCCCCCGCCGAGGACGACGACGAGAAGTGCCTGCACGACGCGCCGGTGTTCGATCCCGCGGTCGGACCCACCGAAGCCGAGCGGGCCCCCAGGGGGTACACCCAGGCCTTCAACGAGGCGATGCTCGGTATCGGGGAGGATTTTCCCCAGGTCGTGGCCATCACCGCCGCCATGCCCGGCCCGACCGGCCTCCTGCCGTTCCAGGCCCGCTGGCCGGACCGGTTCTTCGACGTGGGCATCGCCGAGGGCCACGCCGTGACCTCGGCCGCGGGCATGGCCATGGGCGGATTGCGGCCCGTGGTGGCGGTGTACTCCACGTTCTTCAGCCGGGCCTTCGACCAGGCCAACCTCGATGTCGGCCTTCACGGCCTGCCGGTGGTGTTCGCCCTGGACCGGGCGGGGATCACCGGCGACGACGGGCCCAGCCACCACGGCGTGCTCGACCTGGCGCTCGGCCTCAGGATCCCCGGGCTCACCATCTTCGCTCCTTCATCCAACGCCGAGATGGCGGTCATGCTGCGCTCGGCCCTGTACCTCGACGGACCGGCCGTGGTGCGCTACCCCAAGGGTGCCGCACGCGTCGTGCCACCCAATCAGGTGGGTTCGGGGCTTGCGGCCCGGCAGGTCACCGTGGGCGACGGCGAGGTGTGCCTGCTGGCCGTGGGCAAGATGGTCGAGGCGGCCGAGGACGCGGCGGCGTTGCTGGCCGTCGACGGGATCCGCGCCACCATCTGGGACGTACGGGTGGTGCGCCCGCTCGACCCGGCGATGATCGCCGACGCCGCCCGCCACGATCTGGTCGTGACCATCGAGGACGGTGTGCGTGAGGGCGGCGCCGGGGCGTTCATCGGCCAGACCATCGCCGACCTGGCCGGCCCCCCCAGCCGCCCGACGCCGCCCGTGTTGGTGCTCGGCACGCCGACCGCCTTCATCCCCCACGGCAAGCCGGCCGCCATCCACGCCCAGCTCGGACTCGACGGCCCCGGCATCGCCGCGGCCACCATGGGGGCGTTGAGAAATGCCGAGGCCCCGGCGTCGGTCACCGACTGACCCCGGAGTCGCACACGCCGTGAGCTCCTCGGCCTCGCCCATGGAACGGGCCTCGCTCCTCGAGCACCTTCGCGGAGACAGCGCCGCCTTGGCGGCAGCGGCACAGCGGTCACCCGCGGCGGCCATTGCGTCGTGCCCGGAGTGGGACATGACCGGTCTGCTGGCCCACGTCGGAGGGGTGCACGAATGGGTCGAGCACATCGTGCGCACCCGATCGCCGGTGTACGTCAAGCGCCAGACCACGGCCCCCGAGGGTCCCGACGCCACGCGCCAGTGGTTCGAGCGGGGTGCGGCGCAGCTGCTGGAGGCGCTGGAGGGGATCGATCCCGACGAGCCGGTGTGGAACTGGTTCGACCGCGGCCCGGCACCAGCGCGCTTCTGGGTGCGGCGTATGGCGCATGAGACGGCGGTTCACCGCTGGGACGGCGAGGCCGGTGCCGGGGATCCGAATCCGATCGCGCCCGACCTGGCGGTGGACGGGATCGACGAGTTCCTGGGCTTCGTCGCGCTCTGGCTGGCCCGAGAGCCGGTCGCGAACCTGTCGGGATCGCTTCACCTCCACGCCACCGACGTCGATGGCGAGTGGTCGATCGACGTGTGGCCCGACCGCTTGGAACACCGCCGGGAGCACCGCAAGGCGGACGCCGCCATTCGGGGGCCGGTGTCGGACCTACAGCTGTGGATGGTCAACCGGATACCGGCCGACGCGCCCAACCTGCAGGTGTTCGGCGACCGGGCGATCATCGAGGCCTGGCGCCAGTTGCAGTTCTGACGGCTCAGCCCCGAAGCCGGGAGGCGGGGGCAGCGGCTCCACCAGCTCGGGCCCTTCGTTGGCCACGTCGTTGACCCGGGTGCTCACGGGGTAGGCCTCCAGGTCACGCGACGCCGACGGCACCAGTAGCCCCTGGATGGCGGCGAGGTCGGTGACGCCGGGGTCCAGCCATCTGTCCCAGGCCGCGGCGGGCAGGATGACCGGCATGCGATTGTGGATCGGCGCCACCAGGTCGTTGGCCGCGGTCGTGATGATCACGCAGCTTCGGATGGGCTCGGCATCGGGCTGGTCCTTGGGCCGCCAGAACTCCCACAGCCCCGCGAACGCGAGCGGGCTCCCGTCTTTGTGGCGGATGATGTAGGGCAGCTTGTTTTTCTTCTTCGCCTTGCCCTTGGCATCGCCCTCGCGCACCTGCCATTCGTAGAAGGCGTCGGCGGGAATGATGCAGCGGCGGCGCGTCAGGGCCCGCTTGTAGGCATTCTTGGTCTCGATTCCCTCGGCCCGGGCGTTGATCATCTTGTTGCCGGCCGACGGATCCTTCGCCCAGTACGGGATCAGCCCCCAACGAAAGGCGCCGAGCTGCCGGCGAGGATTTTCCCCATCTTCTGTTGGTCGCCGTTCGGCCACTGCGTACACGTCCTGGGTGGGGGCAACGTTGTAGCGCAGGGGGAGTTCGTCGACCTTCATGTCGTCGACGGCGAACACCTTGGCCAGGTCCGCCGGCGCCGACGTGGAGGTGTAGCGGCCGCACATGGCGTCGAAGCTACGCCGCGCTGGCGGCGCGGGAATAGCCGTGTGCCACCTTGGCGGCCAGCATCTGGCGTTGCGCATCGGCCAGGGCCAGGCGGCCGGTGCAGACCTGGGTGTGGAGGCTGTTCTCCAGCGTGTCGTCGGGGACCGAGAAGGTGTGGGGCTCGGGGAACAGGTTGACGGCCGACGCGGCGGCGCCTCCGATTTCGAGGGCGATCACGTGGTCCTCCTCGTAGTCCCGTACCAAGTGGTCGGCGTAGCCGTAGGTCACGATCTGGTGCACCTTGAGGGGCTCCGTGAAGCTCACGGGCGGGCGGATCGTGGTGGTGTACCCGCTGACGCAGATGGTGGTCTCGATGGTCGCGGGGGTCACCGCCGGGTTCAGCATGTCCACCGGGACACCCGGGATGGTCGTGGTGACGGTCGTCGTCGCTGACGTGCTCGTGCTGCGAGCGGCGCTCGTGCTCGTCGCCGTCGTCGTGCTCGTGCTCGTGCTCGTGCTGCGGGCGGCGCTGCCGCTGCCGCTGCCGATGCCACCGCTGCTGCCGCACCCGCCCAGGAGCGCAAGTGCGACGATCACCGCCGCGACCCGCCGTCGGGGCTGGTTCAGGAAGTCCCGCCGTCGTTGTCGGCGTGGGCGTGGGCGTGGGCCCGGGCCTCGGCCTTGGCTCGGGCAACAATCCGGCTGGGAGCCATGGCCGGGGGGCGGGCTCCTGGGGGCGTCACGAAGTCGTCGAGTAGGCGGCGGGTGGCCTCGGCCACCTCATCGACCGCCCGCCCGAAGGCCTCCTGATTGGCCCGAGACGGGGCCCGCTGGCCACTCACCTTGCGGATGAACTGGAGGGCGGCGGCCCGGACTTCGTCGTCCGTGGCGGCTTCTTCGCCCCGAAGGGTCACGATGCTGCGGCACATGACGCGACGATACGTGCATCAAAAGGCGATCGGACCATCCTCGGAACCGAAATCGGCGCCCGGGCGTCAGACCCGGCGTGGCCGTTTCGCTGTCCCCAACCCTGGAAACAGGCACCGCCCTGGTCGGCGACGCCTTCCAGACAGCGGTGGCGGAGCATCACCGGCGTTTGTCGGGACTGGCCTACGTTCTGACCGGCGACCGCCGGGCGGCCGAAGAACTCGTCGCCGAGGCGTATGCCCGGGTCTGGGGTCGGTATCGCCGCCACCAGATCGACGACCTGGGCCCGTACCTGCGCCGCGCCGTGGTCAATCTGGCCCACAGCCGGCGGCGCCGCTGGAAACTCGAGCGGGACCACGCCGAGACGCAGCCGGGGGGCGCCACCGACGTCGTCGTCTCGTTCGAAGAAGGTGTGGACGTGCGGCGCTCGCTGCACCAGGCGCTGCTGGCACTGCCCGTCGAGCAGCGAGCGGTGATCGTCCTGCGCCACCTCGAGGATTTGTCCGAGATCGAGACCGCCCGGGTGCTCGGCATCCGTCCCGGCACCGTCAAGTCGCGCCTGGCGCGGGGCCTCGAAGCGCTGCGAGTCCAGCTGGCCAACCATGAGGAGGGGCCATGAAACCTATGGAGCCCATGAAACCGCGGGACCCGCTCGAGGATCGCGTGCGTGACGAGCTGGGCCGCCTGGTCGGCTCCTACGTTCCCACCCCCGGGTTGCCCGAGCGCATCGAGGCCCGTACCCGCGAGCGGGCCCGTGACCGGGCCCGGATTCTCATGGGTGCGACGGCCGCCGCCGTGGTCCTCGTCGCCGGCTTGGTCGTCACCACGAGAGGTGGGAGCGACCACACCACCAGGATCGCGTCGGGTCCGCCCGCCGGCTCGTCGCGGCCCAGCACGTCGGCGGCCGGTCCCGCAACGACTATTCCTGCCGTCCAGCCGCCCCCAAGCGTCATTCCTGCAGCGGAGGCGCCCAAGTCGTTTCTGGCCGCGGTGGGCGGAGGAAACGAACAAGCCGTCGTCATCGACACCGCCACCGGGCACGTAGCCCGCACCCTGCGCGCGGCGCCGCGAGGCCAGGAGGTGTGGGCGGTCAGCGTCGACGGCCGGACCCTGTACGCCCCGACCCAGCAGGCGAGCTCGTGTTCCCGGACCTATCTGGCGATCGACACCGCGTCGGGGGTGAGCTCCGGCGTCGCGTTCGCCGGGCTCAGCGGTCTGCAGTTGGTCGCACCGGGACCCGACGGCCAAACCCTCGCCTACACCACCGGCTGCCAAGCATCGGCTGCGGACCCGAGCGCGACCCACCTCCGCCGGCCCGACGGCTCCACGACGACCCTGGCCACCGGGGGCGCCGCCATCCAGCTGTCGTGGAGCGCCGACGCGACGATGTTGGCGGTCGAGGTCAACACCGCGGGCGCCGGTGTCGGCGGCCTCGGCGGCCTCGGCGGAGCCAGCGGCCTCGGCGGCTTGCAGGTCTGGTCAATCGGGCCCTCGTCGGTCAGCGGGCCGCGGGTGGTGGCGCCGGTCCACCAGGGCTGCCAGTTGGCGCTCCCGCGCTTCGCGGGTAACGGGCTCTTCGTGACCGAGACCTGCCCGGCACCGCAAGCGGCCTCGGCGTCGCCGGCTGTCGTGCGGCTGCTGCTCCTCGACCCGGCGACGGGTGCCCTGAGGCGATCGTGGACGTTGTTGTCCGCTCCCTACGCCATGGCGGCGGATCTGGCGGTCGACCCGACCGGCGGTTGGGCCCTGTACTCCCTCGACGCCGACAAGATCAACGGGCAGGTCTCGCTCCTGTCGCTTGCACCAACGACCGCCAAGGCGCGGGTCATCCTGAATGACGCCTTCGAGGTGGCATGGCTCCC
>JAUTXM010000180.1 GCA_030838025.1 Acidimicrobiaceae bacterium | reverse complement strand
TCCACGTCGATCGCGGGCACCTGGTAGGGGCCGCCGGCATGGCCCGCGGCGCGCTCCAGCACCTTCATGCCCACGCTCGCGTAGGCCCCGGAGTCGCCCAGCAGGCGGCACTTCAGCGCCGTCAGGCGGCCCTCGTCGTCGCAGCCGGCCCAGTACTCGGCTCGGACCGGATGACGCTTGGCATGGATGAGGAGGCTCTCCTCCCGCGACAGCGTGCACTTGACCGGCCGACCGAGCAGCCACGCCGCCAGTGCCGTCTGGGCCTGGTTGGCCATGTCCTCCTTGCCGCCGAACGCCCCACCGTTGGAGACCAGCTCGACGGTCACCGAGTCCCGCGCCACGCCCAGCACCGAGGCGATCTGGTCCCGGTCGTCCCACACGCCTTGGCCGCCGGAGTACACGTGCAGGCCGCCCCCCGGGAGGGGCACCGCCACAGTCGACTCGGGTTCCAGGAACGCCTGTTCCACACGCTGGGTCTGGAACACCTGGTGCACCACATGCGCCGACCCCGCCAACCCCTCCGCCACGTCACCGCGCCGGTAGGTCGACCGGGACAGCACGTTGGAGTCGGTCCCCCACACCGCGACCGGGCTGCCCGCGGCCACCGCAGCGGCGGGGTCCGTGACCGGCTCCGACACGTCGTAGGAAACCGACACCAAGGCCGCGGCATCGCGGGCATGGTCCCGGGTGTCGGCCACGACCACCGCCAGCACGTCGCCCAAGTAGGACGTCTGCCCGCCCACGGGTATGAACACCGGCCAGTCCTTGTGGATGATCCCCACCCGCAACGCACCGGGGACATCGGCCGCGGTGTACACCGCCACGACTCCGGGCCCCGCCGCCGCGGCCGCGGTCGAGATGCCCCGCACCGCGGCCCGAGCGTGGCCCGCCAGATGCAGGGCCGCATGCAGCATGCCCGGCAAACGGATGTCGTCCACGTAGTCCCGGTCGCCCAGCGTCAGCGCCTCGGCCTGGTAGCGCCCCCCGCTGCTCCCCACCCCGCCCGCCGGGGGCGCCACCGCCGGCGTCGCACCCTGCGCCACCATCTCGATGGCGTCGAGGATCTTGACGTAGCCCGTGCAGCGGCACAGATGGGCGCCGAGATGGCGCGACATCTCCTCGCGGGTCAGCGCCGCCCCCTTCTTGTCGATCTGGGCCTTGGCCCGCACCACGATCCCGGGGATGCAGAACCCGCACTGCAAGCCCCCGCAGGCGGCAAACGCGGTCGCGAACCGAGACCGCTCCGCCTCGGGCAACCCCTCGACGGTGACGACGCTGCGCCCCGACGCCTTGGCAACGGCGTACTGGCAGCTCACTTGGGCCTTGCCGTCGATCAGCACCGTGCAACACCCGCACTGGCCGGTCGGCGAACACCCGTCCTTGGCTGCGGTCAGGTCCAGCTCCTCGCGCAGCGCCGCCAGCAGGTGCGGATGGTCCCCCCGCACCGAAACCGGCGCCCCGTTGACCGTGAAAGTCACGACATTGGTGTCGACCGCGGTCATGCAGGCTCCTCACGCCGATCGCCCGGCGCCGGTGCGATGGCACCTCGCCGGCTCGTGATCAGCCCGTAGTGCTCGATCATCCGGTACCGCTGGAAGTCGAACAGCGTCTCCTTGTAGTGGGCGCACAGGTCGAGATCGCACGTCGCCACCACGAGCTCGTCGCCGTCGGTCGCGGCAGCCGCCACGATCTGGCCCGACGGAGCGATGATGCAGCTCTCGGCCAGCATCTCCACGCCCTCCTCCATCCCACCCTTGGCCACGCCGACCACCCAGGTTCCGTTCTGGTAGGCCCCCGACTGCATGACGAGCGCGTTGTGGAACCCCTGCAACGGATCCTGGGCCGGGTCGGGCGGGTAGTGCCGCGGCGTGTTGTAGCCGCACAGGATCAGCTCCGCCCCCTGGAGCCCCATGACCCGGTACGTCTCGGGCCAGCGGCGGTCGTTGCAGATCATCATCCCGACGACCCCGCCGAAGCTGCGCCATACCCCGAAACCGTCGGGCCCGGGCTCGAAGTACCGCCGTTCCAGGTGCTGGAACGGCCGCCACGGCTCGATCTCCTCGTGCCCCGGGAGATGCACCTTGCGAAAAATCGCGACGACCGAGCCGTCGCGCTCCACCAGGATCTGGCTGTTGTACCGGTGCCCGCCAGGCGTCAGCTCGGCATACCCGAGGCAGAAGCCCACCCCGAGCTCGGCTGCCGAATCGAACAGCGCCTTGGTGGCCGGACCGGGCATCTCGGTCTCGAACCAGCCGTCGAGCTCCCGGGGATCCTCGATGGCCCACCGGGGGAAGAAGCTGGTCAGCGCCAGCTCGGGAAACACGACCAGCTGGCACCCCCGCTCGGCCCCCTCCTCGAGCAGGGCGACGAGGCGCTCGACGACCGATTCCCGGCCCTCATGGCGCCCCACCGGCCCGAGTTGGCCCGCCCCGACGACGACCGTCCGGGTCACGACGCCAACTCCAAGACCACCTGCAGCAACACGTTCGCCCCTGCCTCCAGATCCTCCGGCGCGGTGTACTCCGCCGGGTTGTGGCTGATGCCACCCACGCTAGGCACAAAAATCATCCCCGCCGGACAAACCCGGGCCAGCATCTGGGCGTCGTGGCCGGCGCCCGACGGCAACCGCATGGTCGAGTGCCCGAGCCGCCGGGCCGTCGCCTCGACCAGGTCGACCACGCCCCGGTCGAACACCACGGGCTGGAATCGGGCGAGCGACCGCGCTCGGATCCGGACCCCTTCTGCTTCCGCGATCTGGGGAAAATACGCCGCCAAGCGCTGCTCGGCGTCGGTCAGAGCGGACTCGTCGGTGTTGCGCAGGTCGACCGTCATGGTCGCAAGCGACGCAATGACATTCACGAGGTCCGGGCGCACGCGCAGCGAACCGACCGTCGCCACCTGGGGCGGACCCATCTCCTGCGCCAACCGGCGCACGAATGCCGTGATCGCGGCGGCGGCGTATCCGGCGTCGTGGCGCAGCGACATCGGGGTCGTGCCCGCGTGGTTGGACTGGCCCTCGATGGTCAGCTCGGTCCAGGAGATGCCCTGGACGCCTTCGACGACGCCGATCTCGATGCCCGCCGCTTCGAGGACCGGTCCCTGCTCGATATGAAGTTCGACGTAGGCGTGGGGCGGACGCCCCGGGCACGGATGGGGGCCCAGGTAACCGATGCGGGCCAGCTCGTCGCCCAGCCGGGCGCCGTCGATGCCCACGACGTCGTGCGCCTCCTCGGCCGCCAAACCGCCGGCGTAGGTGAGCGAGCCCAGCATGTCGGGGGCGAAACGGGACCCCTCCACGTCGGTGAAGAACGCCACCGCCAGCGGCCGCGCCGTCGTCAGTCCCGACTCGATCACCGACTCGATCACTTCGAGGCCGCCCAACACCCCGAGGTTGCCGTCGTAGCGGCCCCCGGTGCGGACGGTGTCGATGTGCGAGCCGATGAGCACGGGCGCCTCGTCGGGGTTCCCCCACTGGGCCACCACGTTGCCGATCACGTCGATACGCACGTCGAGGCCCAGATCGTGCATCCAGGTCACGACCAGGTCGCGCCCGGCCTTGTCGTCGTCGGTCAGCGCCAGCCGGCAACACCCGCCGCCGTCGATGGCACCCAACTCGGCCAGGGCCTCCAAGCGCGAAAGTAGGCGGGAGCCATCGACTCGAAGTGAAGCGGTGGACTCGAGCAGTGCGATTTACAAGTTGTAAACTCTGAGGCGACGACTTGTCAAGCGGGGAGGGCAGGTGGACGTGCGGCTGGAATTCACCGTCGAACCCTTCCTGGAGGGCTCGCCCGGTCCCCACGTACAGGCCGCGGTCGAGGAGGCCCGGCGCCAGGGTTTGGCACCCGAGATGGGACCGTTCGGCACCACCATCGAGGGTGAGGCGGCCGCGCTCCTTCCCGGCCTCGGAGCCATTGTCGGCGCTGCCGTCGACGCCGGAGCGAGCCGGGTGGCGCTGGCGGTGTCCCGCCGCCCCGCCGTGCCCACCCACCCCTTCCTCACCGCCCTGGCCCCGCTGGCCGACGCCCTGGGTGCCCAGATGATTCGCAGCGACGACTTAGCGCCGGGCGACGTCCCGCTGGCCTTCGACGGGGAGATCCTGGCGGGCATCCGACTCCCCCGGGCCCGGGGGTTGCTCGACCGGCTCGTCGCCGAGGTGGAACGGGAACTGGGCGGGAAGCTCTCCG
>JAUTXM010000157.1 GCA_030838025.1 Acidimicrobiaceae bacterium | reverse complement strand
CTGCCCTGCCACCGATTGGTTCGACCGCCTCGCGACCCCGAACCCCCCGTCTGAGCCCACGACTGGCACCGACCCCCACGACTTCGACGATTCCGCGGACCCCGCCCCCCCAGACACCCAGTAGGTCCGTCCGAGGCGTGTTTCTGGTAGGGATCTACGTCTCTGGTAGGGATCCGACACCGCCAGCGGCTGTCAAACCCCTGCCAGAGACTTGGATCCGTACCAAAGGCGGCCCTTAGGCTTCGCCCAGGTAGTGCTCGACCTCCCATGGCGTGACCTGAGCCCGGAAATCCTCGGCGGCCTCGACCCGCCGACCCTCGACCAGGCCGTAATGCCGACGCCGGGGATCAGCTGCACTTCTCGTCGGGCAGCGACACCAGCTGGGCCTTGTTGACGTTGACCACCATGGGACCGGTGCAGCTCAGCCCCGACGTGCTGGCAACCAGCGTGGCCTGGATGTCCTTCCCGTCGGAGGTGGTGCCATGGCAGTCGATGACGCCGGGCGCCTGACCGTCACAGGTGATGGAGCCTTTGACCGCCACGTTGTGCGATCGCAGCACCGACGTCACGTCGGCCGCCGTGGTGCTGCGGACCTTGTCCTTGCTGGGGCCGGACGATCCCTTCCCGCCACATCCGGCGAGGACCGCCACCGCCACGGCGACCGGGAGGACGAGTCGGGCACGATTCGACAGACGCATGCCCCAGATAGTCGCCGATCAGGACCACGCGGTCCAGCCCACCGCCCAGCCGTAGGCGCCGAGCCCGGATCAGGCGCGTGCCGCTAGGGTCTGGCGAAGATGGCATTGGGAAGCCGCCCCGCCCGTACCACTCGCCGTGGGGGCCGGCCTTGGTTGTTCTTCGCGGTCCTGGCGACGCTGTTGGTGATCGTGATCAACGCCGCCCTGTCGGCGCGCTCGCCCGCGCCCGCCCGCGAGCAGGCCCAGCAGGCGTACCTCGATCTGGCCCTCCCCGCCATCGCGCAGTCGAGCCAGCAGGGGCTCGATATCAGCGGTGTGCGAACGCAGGCGCTGAGCCTGTCACCGCCCATCATCGCCAACCACATCAACGGGGTCCTGGTCCAGACCCAGCAGACGTTGGCCGCGGTCGAGAAGCTCAATCCTCCGCCGTCGATCAGGACCGCCCATGCCCTGCTGATCGCGGCCATGGACATGCGCTACGCCGGGACCAAGGCCCTGGGCCAGGCGATCGGGACCGCCATGAGTGGCCAGCCGGTCGATGCGGGGGTGCAGGCCCTGGCCGGGGTGGGTCTCGACTTCCAGGCCGCCGATCGGGCCTACATCCTGTTCCAGCAGGCCATGCCCCGTCTGAGCACGCCGCCGCCCAACTCCCGCTGGGTCAGCGATGCCGGGGCCTACAGCCCCGCCACCCTGGCGGTGTTCGTGGCCAGCCTGCGTTCCGAGGGGAGCTTGGCGCCGGTCCATGCGGTGTCGGTGGTGTTGGTGACGACCAACCCCCAGCCGGTCAACCTGCAAAACGGGGTCCAGATCCTGCCTGTCGCCAAGCAGCTCAGCTTGCAGATCGTCGTCGCCGACACGGGCAACCAGTCGGAGAAGAACCTCACGGTGACCGCGACCATTGCCCCGTCGGTCATTGGCCCCACCCAGACGGTGCGCGACTTCGTCGACCTGTCGCCCGGTCAGACCCGCACGGTGAGCCTGGGCGGACTTCGGGTCCTGGCGGGCCAGCCGACCACCTTGACGGCGCGAATCGATGCCGCCCCGGGCGAGACCGACCTCGCCGACAACAGCAAGGTCGTCACGGTGCAGATGCAGTAGCCGCGGAGCCCCCGACGGGCGTGATCACACTCGATGCCGTGGCGCTGTGGAAGGCGCGGCCGATTCGTTGACCTTCGACGCGGAGGAAGTACCTGGCGCTCGGCGGGGAACTCGCCACCGTGAAGGTGACCGTGCCGTCCGCCGCCGTCGTGCGGCTGTCGATCACCTTGTCCGAACCCAGGTAGATCGGGGTCCCCTTGTCGCCTTGGAAAAGGTTGACCGACGCCTTGGCGACTATCCCGCAACTGTCGCTCAGGCGGGCCGTGACCATGAAGGAGCCGGTGGTGCTCAGCGAGCTGGCGACGATTGCCAGCGAGGGGTCGTGGCACACCGGCCAGGTGCCCAGCTGGTAGATGTCCCCGCCGTTTATCTGCCCACCGCTGGTAAGCGGTAGGAACCGGGTGGGTTGGGCGTCGACCGACTTGACCAGCCCCGTGGCGGTAGTTGTAGGCCTGAGGAGGACGAACGTGGTGCCCGACCTGGTCAGCGCCGCCGCCAGTTGATCGGCCGTGTCGGGCGACCCGACAGCAACCAAGCGCCGCTGCAGGTCCTCGCCGACCAAGGGATGGGTAAAGACCTGATTGTCGGCCACGATGGCGAGGCTCGAACCCACCGGAAGCACCTTGTCCAGGTCGGTGTACGCGAACAGGGGATAGAGGACGGATTCGGGATGGGGCAGGGTCATGACATGACGGACGTCGGCGAGGCTTGCCGTCTTCAGGTGGTCGTGTACCAGCAGCGCGTAGTTGGTGGGATTGGTGGCCCACCACATGCTCAGGCCAGTGGTGGCGACGAAGAGCGCGGTCAGCACCGTCGGCGCGTACCGAGACAGCCTCAGCTGCCCTAAGACGGTCCGTCGCTCGTCGACCAGGCGGGCGATGCGTTCCAGGCACAGGGCCAGGCAGACGCAGCCCGCGCCGGCCAGGGCAATGGTGAACCGAGCCCACCACGGAGCCGAGGTGGCGATCGCCACCACGACGACCGGAACGAGCAGCCCGAACAAGTAGTCCAGGCGGCGCCGTGCGAACCACACGATGGCGAGGAGCAGGGCGGGGGCGACCAGGAGGGGCCACTGCAGCCCGAAGCCCCCAAGGCGCTGGTCGTAGATGTACGCATGCCGGTGGAGGTCGTACAACCACGACTTGATCGTGGCGCCCAATAGGCCGAGCGGCGCATGGCGCAACGTCGCAGGTTCGCTGGCCCCGATGATGCTGCTGGTGGTGCCCCGCCCCGGAAAGCCCAGGACATCGAACGGATAGAAGGGGTTCTTCCAGGTCACCCAGGTCCGCACGTACCAGAACGCCGACAGCGTCGCCAGAGGAACCAGAAGGCAGGCGGCACCAACCCGCCCCCGTGGCCGGACCGTACGCTCGGGCAGGTCGGGCCGGATGTCGGTGATTCGCACGAACTGGACGAATCCGATGACGACGACGGCCGCCGCCACGACCAGGTTGGTCGACTTGGTCCCCGCCGCCAGGCCGGCGGCGGTGCCGGCCAGGAGCAGGTGCCCCGCCAGGCCCCGAGCGGTGCCGCGTACAAAGGTCACCGAGGACGCGACGATCAACAGAAAGCCCAGCGCGGCCAGGGCGGTCGCGCCACTTGCGATGTCCACGTAGGCGGTGCTCGCCTGGAGGAACACGGCCGGCATGGCGACCACGCCGAGGCCGCCCAACAACGCCAGGCTCGTTCGGACCTTGAGGTTGCGAGCCAGCATGGTCACGGCGCTGGCGGCCATGGCCACGAACGGCAGCGTGCTCAACCCGGCGTATCGCATGGTGTGCAGAAAGGTGCCGGTCCAAGCCGTGAGCAGCTCTTGATCGGCCGGGAAAACGTCACTCAAGAGGTTCTGGCGGCTGTGGACGATGGCGTGGTGCTGGATCCACGTATCGGGACCGATCAGGTGGTACGCCAGACCGTCAAATGAGACTTGGGGCAACCTGACGGCCAGAACGATCTGCCAGCCGTACTGAGCGACGACGAGCAGGCCGAGGATGAGCAGGGCTGGGTGCCTTCTCATCCGGCGGATGCCGTAGCCGGCGACGCTGACGACCTGCAGTGCCGCGTCGCGGGCCGCCGAGCGGGCCCAGAAGTAACAGCCGCCGACCTCGGCGCCGGCGACCGCGAGCGCGGTCGCGGCCAGCACCGTGGGGTCAAGCCGGCGGAACACCCCTCCGACGAGGAGGGTCTCGCTGGCGAGCTGCCCGGCCAGCACGACCCAGAAGCCGGTGACCATCGTCGATGTCCGGGACAGTCTGAGCGAACCCACGACGGCCGCCGACCCGACGGCGGTGGCCAGCAGGCACACCAGGCACAGGAGCAAGCGTCAGCCCGTCCCGGATGCAACAGCGATCATCGCGACGGGCGTTTGGACTCGCTCGCCACGACCTCGTTCAGCCGTTGGAGGAGCTTCTCCATCTGGGCCTCGCTCCGAGCCACCCGCGACGTGAGTCTGCTCACCGCTTCGGGGACCGCTCCATCCGAAGCGGCCCGTTTGGCCGCCGCTTCCCCCGCGACCAGCTGGTGCCTCATCCGATCGGCGAAGGTGTCCAACTCCTGGCCCACGGCCGACGCCAAGCGCTCCCCCGCGACCTCCGAACGGCGGGCGAGCCCCGCGACCTGCTCGGTCAAGGACTGCAGTGCTCCCGCGGTCATCCGGCTGAACTCGCGTAGCTCCTGTACCTGAAGGTCCAGGTGCTCGACTGACCCCGCGATCCGCGACCCGATCCCGACCTGGCTGGAGACGGCGGAAAGCACCTGGCGCTGGGTTTCGGCCAGCTCGATCAGCAGCTGCGGGACCTCCTCGCCCGTCTCCGGGTGACCCGACTGAGTTGGCGCCCGACGCTGCAGGAGCCCGAGGTGATCGGCGACGACGGCCGCCACTCGGTCGGCGGCGTCGTCCAAGCTGGGCTTGAGCAGCCCTCGCATCCGCTCCGCGACGACGGTCCCGATTTGGTCGGCCAGCGTGACCTGGTCGGCGATCGCCGACGCGGGCAAGCGGGCAGGCAACCCGGTTGCCCCCATCGCGCCGAACGTGCCCTCGATCGTTCGCCGGATCAGGCTCTCGACCTCGGTCAAGTTGATGTCGACGGTCATCTGCATCAGCGAGGACTGGATCGCATCGGCGATCTCGGCGGCCGTGGGTACGCGGTCGGCTCGGTCGACCAGCTCGAGGCGGTCGGCGTCGGCCGAGCCGGGTTTGTCGGCGTAGCGGGCCAGATCGCCGCCAGCCGGTGCCGTGGCCGGTCGAACGGGGACACCGGGGTGGCCGATTTGGGCGCTCCAGCGCAGCAGGGTCTCGTCCCATCGTCGAAGGGCTCGCTGCACCGCGGGGTCGGGTCCGCGGTAGCGCTCGACTGAGGGGAGGAGGTACTCGAGCACACCGTCACTGGAGCGTTCGAGGGCGCAACGCTCCACGCCATCAGCGGTCCGACCGACGACGGTGACGCCGCCGATGCCATCGCGGCTGAAACGAACGGCCGCTCGAAAGGCGGCCACCTCGTTCAGGTCCGCGGACAACACCACCGCCCGGTCGTCGGGCCCGGGCCGTCGTACCTGGTAGGTGGCCGCTTGCCCGGGCTCGGGCGCGACAAACCGGGCGACCAGTTCCCCTTCGCCTTGTGCAATTGCCATCCCGAGGAGGGGGACGATCACCCTTCCTGCTGCGGGGTCCGGCGGGGTGCCCCGCCGTGTCGCCGCCATGCGCAACAACCCGTCGAGGTAACTCAAACTGGCGGCGTCGGACTTATCGGACACTCTGCAGAACCCCTAGCGACCTCAGGTGGTGGAACTCCAGTCGGTCGTGGGACCAAGGAAAGTCTACCGTGTGCGCCCTTCCCGCGGCGGTCCGGGCGGCGCCGCCGACCAGGCCGGGCCCGGGCGCGCCACCGGGCGTCGATATGATCCGGGGCGGTGACGGAGACCGCATTGCCCGATGCCCGCGGGGCGCGGCTCATTCGACCGGGGGCCGGCCGCTCGAGCAGGGTCGCGCTGTCGCTGGTCATGCTCCTCGGTGCCGTCTTGCTGGTGCTGGGAAACCGGGCCCTGCGCACCGCCGAACTGGTGGTCTCGGGCGGTGTCGTCAGCCTGGGCGCCGGACACACGGTCCTCTACCGGCCGGGACACTTCATCTTCTTCGAGACCTCCGCCTCACGAACCGTCGGCTTGCAGGTCACGGCCTCGTGTACTGCCATCTTCCTGATGGTGCCCTTCCTGCTCCTCGCGGCGTTCATGATGTTGATCCCCCGGGTCAGCGCCACGCGCCTTGTCGTCGCGGCGGTGGTCGGAGCGGTGGTGGTGTTCTGGCTGAACCAGTTGCGTCTTTTGATCATTGCCTGGGCCACCCACAACTGGGGGATCGGACCGGGATTCGACTGGTCCCACATTCTGGCGGGCTCGCTGGTGACGACGTTCAGCATGCTGATCGCGCTGTATCTCTTCTTCCGAATCTCGCTCACCGGGCGGCGCTCGGCGGTCTAGCCCGAGCTCTGACGCGGGCCCTCACGCGGCCCGGGCGCGGGCCCACAGGCGGGGATTTGGGCGGGGTCTTGGGCGGGGCTCAGAATGGTGCGAATCGCTCGACGTCGAGGCGGCGCCGCGCTAGTCTCCACCGCACCGTAAGTCGTCTGTGGGGAAGGAACGGGTCGGAACCTATGTACGGAGGCGGCTGTACGACCATTGCGGGAGGCGCTGTCGGCGCTTGCTCGCTCGCGACGACCGGAACCCCGGCCATGCTGCTGGCCCTGCTCGGCTTGGTGATGATCATCGTGGGCCTACTGCTGATGCGCGCCGTGATGGTGCGCCCGGGGCGGCTTTAAGCTCGGCAAGCAGTCGAAATGCTGAGCATCCTGATCGGTGTGCTCTCGCTGGTCCTCATCGGGACCGGCTTGTTTTATTTCATCGCCACGACCGGCTTCGGGATGATCGAGGGGCGCCGGCTGCGCCGCGAAGCGCCCGCGACCGACGGGGCGAGCGGGCTGGCATCGCTGGCGCGGCCCACGGATGTCTATTTCTTGGTCCCGTGCCTCAACGAGGAGGGCGTCATCGGGTCGACGCTCAACCGGCTGCTCAGCAACCCAGAGGCACGGGTCGTGGTCGTCGATGACGCCTCGCAGGATCGCACCGCGCAAGTCGTGCGCTCGGTCGGAGGTGATCGGACCCTCCTCATCTCCCGCACGTTGCCCGACGCCCAAAAAGGCAAAGGGCCCGCGCTCAACGCCGGCTTGCCCGCCATCGTCGCCGATGTCCGAGGCCGCGGCCTCGACCCGTCGCAGGTGCTGGTGTGCGTCATGGATGCCGATGGCGACCTGTCCGACGGCGCCCTCGGCCACGTCCTTCCGCTCTTCGACGATCCCAAAGTGGGCGGGGCCCAACTCGGTGTGCGTATCAGCAACCGGGAAGAGAATCTGCTCACCACGATGCAGGACTTCGAGTTTTGGGGTCTCGCCGCGACCGCCCAACTTGGTCGGGTTCGTTTGGGCACCGTCAGCCTCGGAGGCAATGGTCAGTTCACCCGGCTCTCGGCGCTCTCGGAGCTCGGCGCGGCGCCGTGGTCTACGGCGCTGACCGAGGATCTGGACCTGGCCCTTCGGCTCATGGAGCGTGGATGGCGCCTCACCACCACGCCGCTGGCGTCGGTGCACCAGCAGGCAGTTCTGACATTTCCCGCCCTGATCCGGCAGCGGACCCGATGGTTCCAGGGACACATGGCGTGCATCGGGCACCTCCGCAAGCTCTGGGGCAGCGCCGCCATGTCCAACCTGTCGGTGCTGGAGGTGAGCGCCTACTTGCTGATTCCGTGGGTGTTCATCCTGCCGTGGTCGATCCTCTTCCACATCGGACTGTGGCAGCTCCTGGGGCGCCTGGCCAGCGCGCCCAAGGCATCGATCGGAGGCAATGGCGTCATTGTCCGCGTCGCCACCTTGATTGCCTGGTACCTCCTGGGCTTCGGGCCCAGCTTGTTCGGCGGCTATCTCTATTACCGGCAGGACCGATCGGTGGGCCGGCTGCGGGCCATGCTCCTCGGCCACGCGCTGGTCTTGTGCAACTACGTGGCGTTCGTCAGCTGCTGGCTGGCCGCCCTTCGGTCCCTTCGGGGGCTGACGGGGTGGGAGAAGACGGTGCGCCGGACCGAGGGCGGGTTGGACTATCTGCTGCCGTCGAATCTGGTCGCCGCTTCGGGACGGGTCATCGGACGTCTGACGAAGCGGCCGCCCGACGTCAGACCATCGCCCGCCCCGGCGCGGTCGGGCGACTCGCCCAGCGGGGCCCTCCTCCTCCGATTCGGTACACCCGAACCAGCTCTTCCCTCCCACACGCCGACCCCCGTCGCCGCAACTCCGGTTCGGGTCAAGGCCATCGTGTCCCACAACCAACTAGGCGCAGCCGCATCGGCGCCCGGTGCCAAAGTGAGGGCTCGGGTGACCCGCTGCGCGGCCCCGTCGGCGCCCTCGACTCCGGCTGCAACACCCCTGCTCACGGGTCGCCTGCGAGTGACGCCGCGCCCGTTCGAACCAAATGACGAAAAATTGAATCAGTTCGGCGCGCGATTTTTGATCCGCGACGTCGTTCCCGTTATGGTTACCCCACTCCAGGAGGAAACTGCATGAATCGGACAGTTCAGAGCACGCTGAAGTCATCGGCCACCGCGCTCTTCTTTGTCGTTGTCGCGGTCATGCTGACCTCCAGCCAGGCGCTGGCGGCGGTAACCGCCTCCCAGGCGACCGCCAATGCGATCGGGGGCAACCTCCTGACGACGGGAACGTGCTCGTCCACCAACGACGGCTCGGTTGCCGCTCCGGGGACGCAAACGAGTTCGGGCGGGGCGGGGTGCACCGCTGGTGGTCCGGCATCCAACAGCGGCTCGCTTCTTTCCGCCTCCGTCGTGGTGCAGACGAGCAGCGCCACGCCGACCAGCACGTCGGCCGCTTGCGCCGGTGCGACCGGTCCCGGCGGCGGTGCCATCCAAGTCGGACCTGCGGGACCCTGCACGGGAGTGAGCGCAGGAACGAGCGCCGGGGTGGTCCTGGTCGGCTCGCTGGTCACGGCCCAGGCGATCTTCTCGACGTGCACCGCCACACCGAGCGGCGCCAGCGGAGGTTCCACGCTGGTCAGCGCGGGCCTGGGCGGTGCCGCCAACATCCTCACCCTTCTGGGCGGCCTGGGCCTTGGCGCCGTGACCGGTGCCGGCACCCTGCCCGTCAACCCGGGACCCAACACCACGGTCGATCTGGCCTTGGGCACGCTTCACATCCTCACGCTGGTCTTGAACAAGCAAACGACCGTTGCCGGTACCTTGACCGTCACGGCGCTCGACCTGACGGTGCTCAGCGGTGGCCTTACCGCAATCAACAACGTTCCGATCCTTGGCCCAGCCCTGCTGGCCCTGTTGGGTCTGGGCATCGCCAATGAGGGCGTGCACATCACCGTGGGAACGGTCACCTGCGGACCGAACGCCGCGGTGGTCGGCACCTCGGCGCTGCCCGGCAAGGCCCTGCCGATCGCCGGCGGGGTGCTGGCGTTGGCTGCCGGAGGGGCGTACCTGGGTCGGCGGAAGCTGTTCGCAGCGTTCCGAGGCTAAGGCACCGCTCGGTTCTCTGACCGGGGCCGGCCCACGTCGGGCAGGCCGTCGAAAACTCGCTTCACGATCGGGCCGGTCATCCGGCCCGATCGTCGTATTCTGAGCCGGGACTCACCCTATGTCTCACCGCCCGCACATCACCGTCTCCTTCGCTGACTTCGTCCTCCGCAGCGCCATGACGGCGCCCGAGGCGTCGAACGACCCGTCGGCGGGCCGACTACTGGCTCGATTGCTGGCCGTCATCGGAGCCGAGTGGGGCGACGAAGCGGTGGTCCCCTACCTGGCGGCGGTGCCCGGCGAGGCGTCGATCTTCGAAGTGCGGCGCTTTCGCGCCGGTGACCTGAACCCGGCGACGGTAAGCGCTGAGCGAGGCCCGGTCGCGGCCCTGCGGACCGCTCTGCGTCTGGCCCACGAGGGCGACAGTGGTGTCGAGGTCCTCAGCCGCCACGTGGTGACCGACCTCGAGCGTTGCGTCTTGGTCCGTGACGCCACCGGCGAGCTGGAGTTTCGATTTCCTCGCGCCGAGACCCTGATCGGAGACCCCGAGGCGTGCGCCGATGCCCTCCGTGCCTGGGAGTCCACCTTTCAGGAGTGGAGTCG
>JAUTXM010000156.1 GCA_030838025.1 Acidimicrobiaceae bacterium | reverse complement strand
CCGGCCAAGGTGCGACCCGGATACGCCAACTTCGCCATTGCCGACCCGCCGCTCAAGCTGGTGCTCATCGAAGGCCAATCGGCCGGCGGCACGCTCAACCACCTTGGCGTCGAGGTGTCCTCGACGTCGGAGGTGGCGGGCGCACAAGTACGCCTGGCCGCAGCGGGCTTGGCAACAGCGATCGAGGACGAGGTGGCCTGTTGCTACGCCGTCCAGGACAAGGTGTGGGTGGACGGCCCCGACGCCGAGCCATGGGAGATTTACACCGTCTTGGCCGACGTCGAGATGCCGGCCGGCCAGCTCCGCAACGCCGAACCTGGTACCTGCGGGCCGGGCGCCTGCTGCAGCGCCAGCCCCGGTCCGGTGGCGTCGGCGGCGGCGTCGGCCTTGGCGTGCTGCGACGACTCTGTCGCGGGCTGACGCCCGGTGCGCACTGTCCCGCTCGGCCGGCGGATGCTGGCCGAGTTTCTCGGGAGCGGGCTCCTGGTCGCCGCCGTCGTCGGCTCGGGGATCGCGGCCGCCCGGCTGTCGCCGGGCGACGTGGGCCTCGAGCTGCTGGAGAACACCGCCGCCACCGTGGGCGCCCTCGTCGCCTTGATCCTCGCCTTTGGCCCGGTATCGGGGGCCCACTTCAACCCGGTCGTCACCCTGGCCGACCGGCTGTTCGGGGGCATCTCGACCGGCGACGCGACGGGGTACGTGGCCGCCCAGGTGGCCGGTGCGTTGGGGGGAGCCCTGCTGGCCAACGCCATGTTCGCCCTGCCGGTCTTCGAAGCGTCGACCAAGACCCGATCGTCGGGGCCGCTGTGGCTGGCCGAGGTGGTTGCCACGTTCGGCCTGGTCGTCGTCATCTTCGGTGTGGTCCGTTCCGGGCGGGCGTCGGCTGCGCCGTTCGCAGTGGGTGCCTACATCGGCGGTGCCTACATCTTCACGTCGTCGACCAGTTTAGCCAACCCGGCGGTGACGATCGGGCGCACCGTGTCCAACTCGTTCGCAGGCATCCGCCCCTCCTCGGCCCCGATGTTCGTCGTGATGCAAGTGGTGGGCGGCGCATTGGCGGTGCTCGCCATCGGGGTCCTTTACCCTCACATGGCCGATTCCGCCGATGTCGTGGTTAGATCGCCGCCGTGGCGGCAGCCTTGAGCGAAACGGCTTGATTCGTCGGCGCTCTAATCCCTGTTAGGAATTCTTTTCGTGATCGGTGGGGACCAGCATGAGTTCTCCGATCAGTCCCGGGCCATCTTGCTGTCGGCTGGGTGGACTCCAGCCGGAGGACCGACATTGAGGAGGCGAACGTGCCGCATTGATCTCGATGAAAGTTCGTGGATTGATGATGTCGGTATCCGCAGTGGGAGGATGATCTTGGACAGCGATTGTGTCCTGTCGGTCGCTTCCTCGGCAATGAGGGGTTCTACTTGCGTATTGGTGGCAATGGACAGATCTATGTCGCGCTCATTGATACTCTTCTATTGGCGGGCGAAACAGTCGATGAGGGGTTGGACGTCCTCTGCTCAGGGCGGCGTACTGAAGCTGGTGACGCCCCAGAATGGATCGCCTGCACCGACCAATGAGCGCCGGGGCGTGCGCCGGCGGTCGGCCAAGTAAGGGGCGCTAGCCCGGACCCGGCTCCCGCCCGACAGGAAGCTGATCCGCCGCCCTGTGCTCGGTCGGGCCCGCTGGGACGCACAGTCCCGTCGATGCTGTGGAACGGTTGTCAAGGCCCGGAAAACGCTCGCCGTTTGAGCGCGAGAGATTAGGTTTTTTGGCGACACGCGGAGCGCGGTGGATCGGAGGACCGCCACGATGCTGTACGCGAATCAGAATCGCATTATTCTATGCGCAGACGGTCGCCTCAGAATAGGTGCGTCCCTGGCGCATAGGTGACCGGCGAGCTCTCGGGCGACGGCGGTGGCCACGACCGACTTCACATTTTTCGGGCCGCCGGGACGGCGAAGCGACTGTACAGCGGGGTCTGCGCGGTCCACGATCGGGACGGTGGCGGGGCTGACCCCGTCTTGGCGTTGCGCGATGGTCGACCCCAACGCCGGTCGGTGAGAAGCGGTCCCACGTCCTGCCCGGCATTGCGGGTCGAAGCGCGTCCCCTTTCTGTCCGCTGGGGCTGTGATCCGGCACAGACGCGAACTCAGTCCGAGATCCACCGTCTCCTCTGGGATTGTCGTCGACCCGATGTTCAGCGATCCCGAACGCTTCGCCTCTGCCGGCTTGCTGGCCGGCTACCGGGGTCTCACTGCGGGCGCGCCCCATACAGGCGGCGGTCGGAGCTGCCGCGACGCGCCAGCGGGCGAACTCCTACCCGTCGTCGGGCTCATCAGTTCCGGCTCCACGAGCGGTACGTCCTCCGCCCAGATCAGACAGTCTGTAGGGGTGACGAAGGCTGCGCGGCCCCTCGACGGGTCCGACGACGATGCACTGCTCGCACTTTTCCGTGCGGTGGCATCAGGGAAGGACGGGGAGGTCAGACGACGGCTCGACGCGGCACCCGCGCTCGCGTCCCGCGGGATTCGTATCGGAGCGAGTCGCGAAGATCCCGTGACGTACTTTCTTGCGACGATCCATCACTACGTCTACGCGGGCGACACGGCTCTGCACGTTGCGGCCGCCGCTCACCGACGAGACCTCGCCGAGTCCCTCGTTAGTCGGGGCGCGGATGTTCGGGCTCGCAACCGCAGGGGCGGCGAACCGCTCCACTACGCCGCAGACGGGAGCCCCGGAGCGCGCGGGTGGGACCGGAGTGCACAACGCGAAGTCATCGCCTACCTCGTCGACGCAGGTGCCGATCCCGACACGAGAGATAAGAGCGGCGTGGCGCCCCTGCATCGAGCCGTTCGGACGCGTAGCGCGGACGCGGTCGCTGCCCTCATGGAGCACGGCGCAAACGCGACGCTGATGAACGGGAGCGGTTCGACCCCGCTGCATCTCGCAGTCCAGAACACGGGCAAGAGCAACTCGGGGTCGGACGCCGCCAAGGAAGAGCAGCGCCGGATCATCGCCACGCTTCTGCAATACGGCGCGAGTCCGACCGACGTCAACGCGAACGGCAAGAGCGTCGCGGATGCCGCAGCGAGTGACTGGATCCGCCAACTGCTCAAGCGTTGAACTCGCGATGATCATCTGCGGCCGGGACTGATTCGGTGCGCAAGATCGTCTGGACAATGTCGGTCTCGGTCGACGGCTACATGGAAGGGCCGAATCGCGAGATCGACTGGCAC
>JAUTXM010000150.1 GCA_030838025.1 Acidimicrobiaceae bacterium | reverse complement strand
GTCGGTCGCGACCATCCATCGGGCCCTCGACCTCGGCATCACTGCTCGACACGGCGGACATGTATGCGCCCGTGAAGGGATTTATCGTCATGGAGGACGGCCCATCCTCGGCCGCTCACCGGATCTCCCTCGTCGGTTCCCTCCCAGGTGAACTCGACGCCGGTACGCCCCTTTCTGCGTTTCGGTAGTCCATCCAGCCGGCGACTGCTATGAAACCGAAGCTGCCTGTGCGGTCGGTCCTGAACTCGATGAACGCGGGAGCCACCAGGTCGAGTGCTCCACGGTCCCACTGCTCCATCTCGACGATCCTCCATCGTTCCGTCAACGCCGCGGTGTCTCGCCCCGCCGGCTTCGTGGGACCAGGTGCGTCCACGCTCGAGGATCTGGCCTGGGATTCCAGGTCTCGGCCGCATCGTTCAGCACCGCAAACGCCACGTCGAGTCGCTTCCGACGGCCACGGTGGCTCTCGTGGTTCGCTTCGGCCGCGACCAAGCCCACAAGCTCGGACGAGATGGCAGGTCGTGTCGGGCGTCGATGTGTATGACGATCAACTCCCGTCGGGGGGTCAGCGTCACCTACTTCGTCGACGGGTCGGGAGCGGCCGATGACGCGCCCCTCCCGCTTACCGGAAAACGCACCAGGCGCCTCGTTCCAACTCCGGTTCCGATCGAACACCAGTTCGATCTCGAACCCCCCCTTGACAACCTGTCCTCCCAGGAGATCAGGACCCCAATTGGAAGGAGGGCAGCCGCTGGGCTGCCCTCCTTCCCGCTGCTCCGTTCGCCCGTCAGTGAACCGTGTGCACTCCTCCGTAGCTGTCGAGGACCACGGCGCCCCGGCCGGCGAGGGCCATCGACGGAGTCACGTCGTCCCCGCCCCAATAGGCTCCGGTCGAGTCGAGCGACTTCGGCGCTGGGTTGGACCCGATGCTGAATGGGTGGATGCCGCCGAAGCCGTCGAGCAGGTAGCCGCCGGTTCCGTTGGGGGTGAGCACAATGCTGCGGGCGATGTCCCAGTTGGGCCAGTAGGGAGCGCCGGCGGGGGCGGCGGGTGGCGGGTTGGGACCGATGCTGAATGGGTGGATGCCGCCGTAGCCGTCGAGTACGAACCCGCCGGTGGCATTCGGCAGCAGCGCCATGTCCCTGGCGATGTCCCAGTTGGGCCAGATGGCGTTGCCGGTCGCCGCCGGGGCACCACCGAACGGGGTGATGGTTCCATCGCCGGCCAGGCTGTAGCCCGCTGTGGTCGATCCGGGCAGCATGACAACCTTGCGAGCCCGCACGCCAGGGCCGAAGCTCGACGGGACGGCGTGGTCCGAGAAAGCTACGACGCCGGACACTTCGCCTTGCTGGGTGGAAATGGCGAGGCCGGTGGCCAGGTCTGAACCGGGTGTGTAGCGGGCCGTGGGCACCTGCGGCGGAGCCGGTGATCCGGCGGCGAACGGATGGGCGCCGCCGAAGCCGTCGAGCGTGTAGCCCGAGGTACCTGTAAAGGAGATGACGAGGTCACGGGCGATGTCCCAGTTGGGCCAGTACGCCGCGTTGCCTATGGCGGGCGGGACCTGGTTGGATCCGATGCCGAACGGGTGGACGCCGCCGAAGCCGTCGAGCACGTACCCGCCAGTTCCGGCCGGGTTCACCGCGATGGCACGGGCGATGTCCCAGTTGGCCCAGTACGGGGCCCCGCTGACCGCGGGCGGGATCGGGTTGGCGCCGATGGCAAAGGGGTGGAAGCCACCATAACCGTCAAGTTGGTAGCCGCCGGTGTGGTCGGGGAGCAGCTCGATGTCCCGGGCGATGTCCCAGTTGGGCCAGTACGCGCCGCCTGTGATTGCCGGCGGTTGCATCGCGCCTCCGGCCCAGAACGGGTGGATCCCACCGAAGCCGTCCAGGACATAGCCCGAGTTGTCGGTGAGCAGCAGCAGGCGGCGGGCGATGTTCCAACCAGGCCACAGGGATTCCTGGGAGGTCGGGATGGCCGGCGCGCCACTGAATGCGACCACGTCGCCGAAGCCGTCCAGGGTGTAGCCGGAATGCCCGTCGGAGCGCAGCGCCGTGTCACGGACGACCGGAGCAGGGGGCGGCGCGGCGCCACCGTAGTTGTAGAGGTTGGACGGCAGTTGGACGACCCGCCCGGTGGCGGCATTCGAGGCTGTGCCACAAGGCGAGACGTGGTCGCATTGCGCCGATCCGTCGGCCATTATCCATCCGCCGATATTGATGCCGGCCAGAGGATACGCCGTCCCGGGCGATGGGTAGTGGGTTGTGACGCCTGGATAGCTCCACAGGGTGAAATGCACATGGTTACCGCTGGCCCAGCCGCCGCAGGGAGTCACCGTACCCATATTGCCGAGCAAATCCCCGGCCTGAACCTGCTGGCCGTTGGAAACTCGGATCCCGGTGAGGTGGTAATAGCCGGTGTGCCAGTTGTTGGCATGATCGATCATTACGAACGGACCGCCGCTGCAACCGACGATCCGGACCGTCCCGGCCGCCGCTGCCCGTACGTGGCCATCGGCATTTAGGACATCGATGGCATTCTTCGGGCCGCCGATGCCATTGTCCGAATGCGTGCCGATGACGAACGGTGACTGGCCGGCGCCGACCGGCAGGCTCAGGGTGGGAGGTGCGGTTGCTGCCGAAGCCCGGCGGGCCTGGGCAATCCCGACCATGCTGGCGACCACGAGCATCATGACTAATACGGTCGTCAATGCTAACCGCGAGTGCGGTCGTTTCGCAGGTTCCTTCATTGTGCAGCTCATTGGTATCGTCTCCTTTTCACGCGATGGTGAAAGCCTCTTCGCGCGCCAACGCCTGGCTGGCAACAAAAGGCCCCTTGGACAGGTCAACTGAAATGATCGTGACGGAATTGGAATGTTCCGACAAGGGGCTCAAATGCCCCCTACCGCGCCGTCCCCGGGCTAGGGCAACGAGCCGAGGACGCGACGGAGCCCAGCGGCGTACCCGCCGGGGTCGCTGTCGGCCACAGATACATGGTCGGCACCCGGAACTCGGAGGTAGCTGACGAGGTCGGGCCGGGCCCGGGCGAAGGCGTCGGTGGGCGCGAGGGGGACGACGGTGTCGGCGGTGCCCTGGACGACGAGCGTTCTTGTGGACAGCGCAGCTGACAGTCTGGTTTGCCGGTATTGGTCGAGGTGGACACCCAGGCTGACAGCGAGCATCGTCTCGCTGGCCCAGGTGACCGGGGCGGGCAGTCGGTGCCGGCTCGCGTTGAACGACAGTGTCGCTCGCCAGTCGAGCAGCGGTGAGTCGAGGACCAGGGCCCGGACGGTGTCGCGCAGCGGTGACCGTTCGCTGACCACCACGGCCATTCCGGCGCCGAGGGACCAGCCATACAGGACCACGCCCTCAGCGCCGTTGGCCTGGGCGTAACCGATGGCCGCTTCGACGTCCTGCCATTCCGTGTCACCGAGGTGGCTGCGGTGGTCGGCGCTGCGGGCCGCGCCCACGTCGTTGCGGTACGTGATGGCGAGCATCGGGAACCCGAGGTCGTGCAAGGACGTCATAGCGGGCAGGGCATCGGATCGACTGCCGTCGAGACCATGGATCAGCAGCACCCAGGTTCGGCGTTGCCCGGCGACGTACCAGGCGGGCAACGCACCGGTGGGGCCCGCCACCGCGACGTCGGCGAAGGAGAGGCCGAGCGCGCTAGCTGGGTCTCCGGTGAAGGGATTGGACTGGATGCCGACCCGCTGCCCCGGACGGAGTCGGCCGGAGACCTGTGTCAGCGACCGGGTGACAGTCGACCCGTCCGATGTGACAACGGGTCCCACGGTGGCGTGTCCGGCCGGCCAGGACAGCCGGAACGAGCCGGGCTCGTCTGCGTCGGGGCCGCGGGTAAGCGTCACCGTGCCCGTGGCGGCCAATGCGACGACTCGGAGTGCGTAGCGCTCCTCGACCGGTCTGACCTGGACCAGGCGGTGGGCGAAGTACGAGCTGAGCAGGCTGACACCGAGCAGCATCAGGGCGGCGGCACCCGCCAGCACTCTCACCGGCTGGCGCCGTCGCCACCGAGAATGCGGTCTAGTGGTTGCCGCGGTGATTGCGCCGGCTGTGGCAACGCCCTCGCCGGTACTCGCCGAGGCGGTCAGGGCGATCGCCGGTCCTGACCGCTCAACGGGTAGGAGAGCCGGACCGTCGTGCCTGTGGCGGGCCCTGACTCCACTGTGAACCGACCGCCCGCGGCCTCGACCAGATACACCGCGTTCTGCTTGAGAGCCCAGGCCGCCATCACCTGATCGGGGTTGCAGCCCGGTCCGTCGTCGTGGACGGTGACAACGAGATCGCCGTTGGCGGAGGTAGCGGTCGCGGTCACGGTGGACCCGTAACAGTGGTAGGACGCGTTGTTGAGGCATTCCCGGACCGCTTCGACCACGACCAGGACGGGGACGCCCTTCAGTTCGTCGATCAGCGCCCGGGTGTCGAGGGTGACCGACATGGCGCCTGCGAAGGTCGCCACGACGTTCTCCATCTCCTCTGCCAGGTCGACCGTGGTGCGGGGATCGGCGGATAGGGCCGTCAGCAGATCGGACCGGAACCGTGTCGCCCACAGCCGGAGATCAGCGGTCGGCCGCTCTGCCCGGCGGAACTCACGCAAGTAGGCTTTCGGATAGTCGTGACCCAGTCGGTAGGCGCCCCGGGCAGCAATCAGCCGGGCCCGCTCAGCCGAGCTGTCGGCCGCCAGTCGCCGCAGCAGGCCGACCTCATTTGTGACGAAGCGGTACAGGTGGAAGATGATCAGGCCGAACGCGAAGAAGCTGGAGTACGAGAGAGCGTTGTTCAGCGCAGCAGCACCGGCCCCGCGGACCGTGTTGGATCCGGCGTGCAGAGCCGGCGACACGGCGGTCAGATATCCGGCGGTCAGGACCAGCGAGCCGGCCAGGCCGGAGATGACACGCTTGAAACCGGCCGCGAGCATCACCGCGGTGACGACTGTGTACGGGAGCATCCAAAAACCCGGGCTCAGCAGGTCATAGGCCGGTGTCGCGCCACGCAGCAGTAACAGACCGCACAGTCCCGCGAGCGTCTCGGCGAGTGCCGCGGTCGAGTCGAATGCCGGGACCGCCGGTAGGTGTCGCAGGCGCATCGCGGCGCGGACGAAGACCGCCACGCTGGTCGTCCCGACGATGGCGAAGGCCAACGCTGCCAGGCCCGAGTTCGGGCCTTTCGCTCCGGCCAGAAGCTGAATGGCGCCGAGCAGCAGCGTGCCGGTCCTGACGATGCCAAGCCCGATGACGATGACGCGCTCGGCCGAAACGGCCTCATCGCCGGCGGCGGCCGCCAAGCCGCCGGATTCGCCTATTCCACCCGTGAAGTTCACCCGCCGGCCAAGGTTCCCGGCGGTAGCTCCCACGGCGTGACCAGGCCGAGCCGAATGGCCAGCCGAGCACGCTCGGTCTGCTTCCCGCATTCGGGATAGATCTCTTTGATGTGCTCGATGTGGCGCTTGACCCCGGCCTCGGCCAGCGGCGGGTCGAGCCGTCTGGCGATCTGTCCGATGTTGAGTCCGAGCGCCTCGAGGCGGAGCACCTCCTGTTGTCGCAGCGAGAGCTTCTTCCGTGCCGCCACGCCGACCCGAGCGAGCAGCTTCGGGTCGACGTAGTCCCGGCCCGCCAGCACCTCGTCGATGGCGAATACCACGTCGTCGATGTCGGCGGTGTCCTTGCCGATGTAACCAACTGCGCCGGCCGCGTGGGCCCGCTCGATCACCTCGGCACTGTGAGAGCCCGAAAGGACGAGCACCGCCCGGCCCGCCTGCGTCAGCATCTTGATCGCGGCCGCACCCTCCACCCCGCCGGTATCGAGTCCGAGGTCGAGCACCACCACATCCCCGGGGTCGCCGGCGGCCACGAATTCCTCGACGCTGGCGAATCCCCGGACTCGAGCCTTCGGTCCGGCCCGGTCCTGAAGTCGTTCGACCTCGAGGTCACGGGTGAACTGCTGGTCCTCGATGATGTCGATCCGGACGGCCGGGGGCAGTTCGCTCACGGATGTTCCCCTATCTCGACCCCGGGGTTGGTCGCCTCGATCAGCTCGATCAGCCGGTCGGCCTCCTGGCGCATGGCCTCGGGCACGTCGTCTGCGAGGTCTGCGGCGCGGTCGAGCAGGTCGAGCACCGGCCCGAACACATCGACAGCAACGACCCGCCACTGTGCTTCGTCCGCCAGCTGTGATGCCGCTCGCTTCGCCGCATCGTTGGCCGCCGCGATACCGCGCAGTTGACGTCTCAGAACCATCGACACCCCGACCGCAGCCAGGTAGAAGACCAGATAGTTGCCCGCGTTACCGATGACCTGCGCGGTCCGCTCGCCCGCAACCAGCCGCGGGAGCGACACGGAGGCGACGTATCCGCCCGCCAGGACCAAGGCCGCCGCCGCTCCCCACCAATCGTAGGTACGACCGGAAGTTGCAATCAGGCCGAGTGCCGTGGCAGTGACAACGGTGTACGGCAGCATCCAGTCGATCGTGCCGGTGCGGCCGACAGTTGACGCGGTCGCGACGGACAGGAGTCCGAGCCCGGCGAGCCCGAACACGGTGTCAGCAATGAGCAACCGCACGGTGAGCCGTCCTCGCCGCACCAACGCTACTGACAGCAACACCGACTCGATCACGCAGCCGGTCGCGGCCAACCTGGCGACGAGCGCGTGGGTGTAGGCGACGCTGCCTATGGTGACGTCGACCGTGGCTTGCGCCAGGTGGATCAACCGGGCGCTGAGGATAAGGAGCAGCAGGCCGGCGTCGATTCGCAGGGCCGTTAGGCGCTCGAGGTCGGCACGCGACCCGGCGATCGACGGACTGACCGCGTCACGGGCCAGGGCTACCAACCGGAGCGACCAGGGTGGGCCCTTCGTGTCCCTGGGTGCGTACAGCGCGGTCACCTCCGATGGCGTTTGCGATGTCAAGAGCAAAGATGCGACAGGCGCCTGCCATTAGGCAAGGGGCAGAACGGCCCCCAGCTGTCTGCGCGAATCGATGTCATCGCCCTCAGGTGGTGGTCGAGCTGTCAGCGCTCTTCGGCTTCAGGCTCCGTTCCGATGTGATCATGCTGGCAGTTCGTTGGTACCTACGGCACGTCCTACCGATCGCCATTGTTCAGGACGCACCCCGGCCAGGGCAGCTTCAGCGAGGCGGTTGCCGCCGCGGGCTCGCTCTCGGCCTTACGACCAGGCCAGCGTCGCAGGTCGTCGGCTGTGCGGGGGGCTGTTCGGCCCCTCCCTTTTTTCGAACTTCTCGTGTCACCCTGGGAGCGAGGACAAGGAGGAGTAAATGAATACACACTTCCAAGGTAAGACGACATTCCAATCTCGCCGGATGGCGGCGGCGATCGCGGGCGTCATAGGTTTCGGAATCGCTGGGGTGGCGGGTGCAGTCCAGCCCTCCAGTGTCGCCGCGGCGACGCCCGTGGCTACCCCCACCCGCGCGACGCAACGTGTATGCGGACCGATGCAAGACCACGGCACCATTCCTTCCCCACCTAGCGGCATGGCCGCAACGGTGGTCGTAGTGATCGGAAACGACTGCGCGGCCCATGTCTCGGCCGTGCATTTGGTGCCGCGGGCGAGCGTTCCGCAGGTTGGTGCAGCGGTGCCGGAGGCCGCATCGGCGCCTGGATCCAGCAGGGCCGCGACGGTGTGGAGCACCCAGCACGGCGTGTACCAGCGTGTGTGGGACTGTTGCGGGATCCTAATGAACGAATTCGACACGATCGCCTATTGGCAGTATAACGGCGGCTGGGTGAACTATTGGTCTCTCCACAATGCTGTCGCCTATCATCGTGAGACCTTCGGGGGCTGGTCCCTCCAGTACCAAAACGCCTGGCAACAATGGTCCAACGGGTATCAGGTCAACCTCGCCGGAAACGCAGGCTTCAGCTACCAAGGGATATTCGATCCCACTGGAGCGTTCTTTTACAATTCTTACTTCAACGCCATCCAGGTTCGAGGCTCCGGAAGCTGGTCTTGTCAGTGGAGCTACTCGTGGCGCAACGGCGCTCCGGGGTGGCACACGCAGAACTGGTGCAGCTGACACCCAGTCCCCGTCGTAAGGCGGCCCACGGCCGATGAAGCCTGTCGCAAAGGAAGCGGCCCGTTGCCGGGTGGCAACGGGCCGCTTGTTCGGGTGGGACACAGGATCGTCGGCTAGGCGTTGACGACTTGGGTGTATTGGCGGGGGTAGTTCGCCAGGATGGGGAGCGATCCACGTGGGTTGTAGGCGGCTTGTATGGAGTAGCTCCCGGGACGTAGGACCTCCGTATCGGAACCGTACGTCACGCTGCAGTTGGCGTAAGTGGGTGACGGCGTGAGGGTGGCGGTCCCGAGGGTGACGCCGGTGGTCACGTCGGTGAAGGTGATCGTGCCGGTGGCGTGCACGTTGGCTATCCGGCTGCACTCGAGGGACGTGATCCGGAATGATTCCCGGCTGGTCGACGGATTGGGCGTGCCCGAAGCGGTCGTGAAGGTGCACTCCACGACAACGAGGGTGTTCGGCCCACTTGTCCAGGCGCAGGGGTGCGGGATGCCCGGCGTGAAGCCGACCGTGCCGTCGTTGTTGACAACCCACTGGAACTTCGGCGGGTTGTTGTCGGCTGTCCAGAACTCGTACGGACCGGGGACCAGGTGCAGCGCCTGGACCGCAGACGAGCTGTACGACGGGCCCGCGACATTGAGGCCGAGGGTGTAAAAGGCCCCGTGCAAGTCGGTGGCGTTCTCGTTGACCGTCAGGCCCTTGACGACCAGGGTGGTGGTCCCGGCGCCGGCCAGGAACGTCGAGTACGCCGACTGGTAGGTCATGGTCCCGGTGTCCGAGACGCCCCAATTGAAGGTGGCGACGAGCGCCGAACCGACCTGGAAGCCATACAACGGTGCGGCGAGGAGGTTGTAGTGCTGGACGACGTTGCTCGGGGTCCAGGTACTGGGCGGCGTGAGGGCATTGGTCACCACGTACGCCGTCGTCGACAGGTTCCGGGCGTCGAGCGCCACCGGGAACCCGGTGAAGGTGACAGACGGTGGCCAGCCGACATTCTGAACTCGAGAAGTGAAGTCGCCGCGGATTCATCCGAAGTCATCACGCGTCACCTTTGACCGAGGGGCCGCCGGGGGCGCAGTCAGAGGACCAGACTGAGCATCGACGCGCCTAGTCTGGCACCGGGATGTCCCGGCCAGATCTCTGCGGAATCCGGGCCGAAAAGGGGTTCTGGAGCGCCCTCCGTCCGGTCCTGGCGCCGGGAGATCAATCTGGCGCAGTCGCTGCTTCACGGGACCTTCAGTTTGGCCACTGCCCTGGGTCCCTCGGTCACGACTAGAACGTCTCCTGGTTGAAGGTCGTGGATCCCTAGCCTCGGCAGCTACTGCGCTCAGCCCGCGACGACGGCGAACGTCACGTCGTCGGGACTGGCGGCGAGCTTGTGATCTTTGGCGTCGTAGGCCTCGACCTGCCAGCGGTAGGTGGCGGCGGCGAGTGAAGTGGTCAGCGTGAAGGTGGTGCCCGCGACCCGCT